>JACQXD010000189.1 GCA_016208875.1 Nitrospirota bacterium | reverse complement strand
GTCCTTTCGGCAATACCTCCGACCTGACCGAATACGGGTTCGTAGTAAATAGTCCCGAATGTAAGGAATATCATTATCACACCAAGGCCGAAACCGAAGTCTCCGAATCTGTTGACAATGAATGCCTTCTTCCCGGCATCGGAGGCAGATTTTTTATCAAAATAATAACCGATCAGGAAATATGAGCAGAGTCCTACCCCTTCCCATCCGAAATATAACTGGAGGAAATTATTGGCCATAACAAGCATTAGCATACAGAATGTAAACAGACTGAGATATGCAAAGAACCTGTAATAGCCCTTATCACCGTGCATATAGCCGACGGAATAGATATGTATAAGTGTGCTGCAGGTTGTAACAACAATCAGCATCACTGCCGTAAGCTGGTCTAAAAGAAAACCTACGGAAACCTTAAAATTACCTGAAAGCACCCATGTATAAAGGTCCTGATTTACAATCTTTCCCGATAAGATGTCAAAGAGCGTCATCACTGCAATAACCCAAGAACCTGCCACAGCCAATATCGAGACCCAGTGGGCATTATCCTTTAATATCTTTCTCCCGAAGATAATATTTATCAAGAACGCAGCTAACGGCAAAAAGGGTATCAAAAGATAGCTATTCATAACTTGCTCCGCCAACCCCCCTTTAATTCCCCCCTTAGTAAGGGGGGACATAGGGGGGTGTTAATTTTGCATTTTGAAATTTGAAATTTGAATTTCTTTGTCATCCTTTCATCTCACTCATTTCGTCCACATGTATTGTGCTTTTGTTCCTGAACAGGGCTATGATAATTGCAAGCCCTATTGCAGCCTCTGCCGCTGCGACGGTTATAATGAAGAAGACAAGTATCTGTCCTCTCAAGTCCTGTAAAAAATGGCTTAAGGAGATCAGACTGATATTAACCCCGTTCAGCATAAGCTCTACAGACATGAACATTATTATGATGTTCCTCCGTGTCAGGAACCCGAACACACCTATCATAAAGACCACCGCGCCCAACGTCAAATACCAGTTTAACGGGACCATAATTCGCCTCCGGCCATTCCGCATTCCGCATTCCGCATTTCATAACTCCCCCTTCCCCCTCTTAACTTAAGAGGGGGATAAGAGGGGGCGTTATCCGCATTCCGCATTCCGCAATTTGATTGTTTCACAATCCGCATTCCGCAATTCTTCATATTAGCTCCTCAGCTTTCTTTTTGCCAGCACTATTGCCCCTATTATGGCAACAAGCAAAATCAGCGATGCTATCTCGAACGGGAACAGATATTCCGTATAAAGCACCTGTCCGAGGGCCTTTGTATGGGTCGCATTCTTTATATATTCGATTGAGTATATCCCTCGTGGTGCAGCCGTAAAGGATTTTATTACATTGACAACGATTGCGAGCATACCGGCAGCGATTATCAACCCCGCAGGCCATGACCCTACAAACCTCTTAACCTGAAGTTCCTCTCTCAGATTCAGGAGCAATACTACAAAGAGGAAAAGCACAAGTATAGCTCCTGCATAAACTATAACCTGTATCGCCGCAATAAACTCGGCATTCAAGAATAGATATAGACCCGCTATATGAAAGAAAAGAAGCAACATCCACATTACGCTGTGAACGGGATTCTTCCTCGTAATTATAAGCACGGAAAGAAACGTTATGACTACTGCATAATATCCGAAAAATAATTTAGGAAGCATTATTTCCTCTTCGATTAGTATCAAAGCGGCAGAGTGTCACAGTATCAGAGTTCTTTGACACTTTGATACTTTGACCCTTTGATACTTTAAATGTTTCACTTTTCATTTTTATTTCCCTTGAACATTGCCTGGCCTTCGTATCCTTTGAAATCCGTTGTCTTAGGCCGCCAGAAATCCCTGAAATATCTCTTGCCTTTTTCTCCGGCAAAATATTTATCCCAATTTTCGAGGAGTTTATCCTTTGTCATATATAACGAGTCTCTCGAATAAGTCGAATATTCATAGTGCTCGCTCAACGTTATTGCACCGAACGGACATGCCTCAACGCAAAAACCGCAATATATGCATCTCGGCGTTTCTATCTCGTACCTGTCCACAACCTTGGTGTGATCTTCTCCCTCGGAAGTATATATATATATGCACTTGGAAGGACAATATGCGCCGCAGAGCCCGCATCCGACACATTTCATCTTGCCTTCTTCGTTCTTTGCGAGGGCATGTAATCCCCTGAAACCGGGTTGTGCCGGCACCTTGACCTTATTGGGATAGCGTCTCGTGACCGGCGGCGTAAACAATAACGTTTTTAAAGTAAACGCCATACCCTTTATTAACTCTACAAAGAATATAGTCTTTATAAATTCTTTTCCCGTCTTCACTTAAGAGCACCCCTTGATAATTCAAAATATAATACTTGATTCATGATTTTTATCGTGTATCGTGCATCTTGTATCATGTATCGTGCCGTCATAGCAATCCCTTTGCAAATGCCTTAGCAATACCCGTTATTACGATATTAAACAATGCCAAAGGTATAAGCAGTTTCCATCCTATGCTCATAAGCTGGTCATACCTGTATCTCGGAAAGGTTGATCTTACCCAGTAATAGAAAAACATTACGGCGTATACCTTCATAAGAAACCATATAATCCCCGGCACATAAGACAGAAACGGCAAGATATCCGTTACGAATCTCGGGATCGTCCATCCTCCCAGAAAACATAATGACACTATCGAGGACATGATTAACATACCGGTATATTCACCGAGAAAGAACATTGCAAAACGGAAACCGCTGTACTCCGTAAAATACCCCGCAACAAGCTCGCTCTCAGCCTCGGGGAGATCAAAGGGGAGCCTGTTGGTCTCTGCGAGGGCTGCAATGATAAATACAAAAAACCCTAAAAACTGGGGTATAACAAACATGCCGGTCGGATACCGATGTTGTGCCGTGACAATATCGGAAAGATTAAGAGAACCCGCCATGATCATCACGCCTACAAGGCTGAGGCCCATCGCTATCTCATAACTTATAACCTGTGAAGCGGATCTCAGACCGCCGAGGAATGCGAACTTTGAGTCGGACGACCATCCCGACATGACAATCCCGTAAGCCCCGATGGAAGACATTGCAAAGAGAAACAGCAGCCCGACATTTATATCGGCGATAACAAAACCTTTGAAGAACGGTAGTACTGCCAATGAGGTCAGCGCAGCAGCAAAGAAGATAACCGGAGAGAGATAGAATATCGGTTTATCTGCATTTGCAGGAATAATATCTTCTTTAAAGAATAGTTTTATGCCGTCTGCAAAGGGCTGGAAAAGCCCGATAGGACCGACCTCTGTAGGACCGATCCTTACCTGCATACGTGCCATTACCTTGCGCTCGAAGTAAGTAGCATATGCAACGTGAAGCAGGGCAATTGCAACAACAATTGCGATCTTGACAAGTATAATAACAACGTCTATCCCCATCTTTATCATAGGGTTCGAACTGCCTAATCCTATAAAAGACTGCAATATGTCGTTCATATATTCACCTTCTCTATCCTGGCCTCATTGTAATCTATACAGGGCGCCTTTGTAACAGAGTCTAATGTATATTCCATTAAACTGAATGCCCCTTTACCCTCAAAATTATTGGAAAGCAACACGGAAGAATTATCGAGTTCTTTATCCACGGAAACCGGAAGTTCCAGAGAACCGATCTTAGTCGAAACCCTTACGATGTCGCCGTCTCCCAACGAAAGGGACTTTGCCGTATCAGGGCTTATCCTTGCCATGGCCTCCGGATAAATATTAACAAGCGCAGGGGCCTTTGTGCTGAGTGTCCCTGAATGGAATAACGGTCTTTCTAATTTTAGATATAGTTTTTTGTCCGAAACTTGGAACTTGGAACTTGGAACTTGGAACTTGATTTCTTCGGATACCCCTCTCAGCGGCTCACCTTTATAAGGGTAAACAGCCTCTCCTTTTTCTATGTCCTCATAAGTCATATCCCTGTGCAGAGGAGAGACCTTAGATACCTCATTAAATATGTCTTCCGGGTTTGAATAATTAAGCGGAACACCCATATGTTTTGATACCTCTGAAATAATCCTCCAGTCCTCCATCCCTTCCCTGTGCACGGCCTTTCTTAAACGCTGTATCCTCCTCTCCATATTCGTAAAGGTCCCGTCCTTTTCAGACCAGCTTAGTGCTGGGAATACAACATCCGCAAGCCTCGCCGTTTCCGTAAGAAATATATCCTGAACAACGAGAAAATCGATATTCTTCATAGCTGCCTCAACCGACCTCGCATCAGGAAGATTAAATACCGGGTTTTCACCCATTACATATAGTGCTTTTAAGGATCCTTCCTTTGCGGCATCCATCATCTCAAATATCGAAAACCCCACCTTATCAGGAATCGAGGTTTTCCATGAGTTTTCATATTTCCTTCTGAATTCTGCAAATGTAAGCGGCCTGTATCCGGGCAGAAGGTCCGGCGCGCAACCCATGTCGAGCAGTCCTTGCTCATTGGCACGTTCGGAGAGGAGATAAATCCTGCCGTTGATAAGATAATTTATTGCGGCTATCAGCAGGAGCTTATAGTTTCCGCTATTGCTCTGTACTAACTCCTTACCTATCACTATGGACGGAGTCGAAGATTCCGAGAGTATCTTCATAAACATGGTAAAGTCATTACCTTTGATCCCGCATGTTTTTTCAATTTCTCCATCCGATATATTTATATCCTTTATCCCTGCTTCAAGATTCGGATTCGAGCCCGGCAGCCCTATCCTTTCCCTTAAAGCAGTTACAATACCCTCTAATAAAACGGTTTCGGTATATAAAACAGGCTTAAGCGATACAGGATTGAAAAACCTAAGCCCTTTGACCTTTCCTATCGTGAGAATATTTCCGCCTTTCCTTGAACATGCCCTTATCTGTAATCCGAGAATCGGATTTATTGCGGTAGGGTCCCCGCCTATTACAAGTACGGAATCGGAATTTGAAAGTCCCGGTATAATATTCGCCGTTGCACCCTGTCCGAAGATATTTTCTATAAAATTCTGTGCGCCTGCAAAACCTGTCCTCGCAGTGCTGTCAATATTATTGGTTCCTATTGCCGTCCTCATAAATTTCTGAAAAATATAATTATCCTCATTTGTACATCTCGGAGAGGCAATTCCGGCAATGGAATCGCTGCCGTATTTATCCTTTATCTCTTCGAGCTTTTTAGCCACAAAACTTATTGCCTCTTCCCATGTAGCCTCTCTGAATATCTCGTTATGCGTAACGCGTGATGCGTCATGGGTTTTTGAAGCTATTCTGATAAGTGGTTTTGTCAGTCTTTCCTTGCTGCCTACGAATTCATAACCGAACCTGCCTCTTGAACAGAGAAGGCCGTTATTAACAACCGTACCGAGTTTCGGAACGACTCTCTTAATAACATCGTCGCGAACCTGAACAACAAGCGTGCATCCGACACCGCAGTATGGACAAATAGTTTCAACCTCATCCACAAGCTGCCAAGGTCTGTAACTGTGCCTGTGCAGCTTTGACATTATAGCCCCGACAGGGCATACGGAGACGCAGTTGCCGCAGTACTCGCAGTCGAACCTGCCTCCGGAAAACGGCTCTATATGTGAATGCCCTCCCCTGTCAATAACTGCAATTGCAGATGCGCCCTGAACGCCTTCGCACATCCTCACGCATCTTGTGCAAACAATACATCTTTCCATATTTCTCACGATGACAGGGTCTTCAAGGCTCTCGGGAACCTTTCTCTTTTTCTCTTTAAACCTCCCCGTAACCGGACCGTACTTTTCGACAAGGTCCTGCAGATCACACTCTCCTGCCTTATCGCAGTAAGGACAATCGAGTGGATGGTTAATAAGTAAAAATTCCAATATTCCCCTTCTAACATCGGCTATCCGACCTGTCTCTGTCCTTATAACCATTCCGTCAGCAACCATCAAAGTACACGCTGTCTGGAGTCTCGGCATCTTCTCGACCTCAACAAGACACAACCTGCATCCTCCATATTTTTCGAGCTGCTCGTGCCAACAAAGCGTAGGTATCTTTATACCTGCCGACCTCGCAGCCTCAAGCACCGTCATAGGCTTTTCGAGCCTTATTTCTTTACCGTTTATGCTAATCGTAATCATAATAATTCACGATTCATGATGCACGATGCATGATGCATGTTTTTTATCGTGTATCCTGCATCCTGTATCTTTTATATGTTCCTCAAATTCAGGTCTGAAATGCTTTACAAAATTCTGAACAACGGATGCCGCTCCCTCTCCGAGGGGGCAGAATGTCTTTCCCATTATATTGTCCGAAACGGATAATATCAAGTCTATATCTCCTTTCGAACCTTCCCCGTTCTCGATCCGTTCGAGTACACCCCTCAACCAGCCGGTACCCTCACGGCACGGTGTACATTTGCCGCAAGATTCATGCTCGAGAAATTTTAATATCCTGAGACATACCTTCACCATGCATACGCTCTCGTCCATAACGATCACAGCGCCGGAACCGAGCATGCTGCCGTGTTTAGGCATGTTAACGAAATCCATTAGACAGTCTATCTTATCCGGCGGCAGCACCGGCGTTGTTACGCCTCCGGGTATTACCGCCTTAAGCTTTTTATTGCCTTTTATCCCTCCGCAGTGGGTATAAATTATCTCGCGAAGGGAAGTTCCCATCGGCAATTCATAGACGCCGGGTTTTTCGATATGCCCGCTTACGCAATAAAGCTTCGGTCCGGGGCATTCGGGACTTCCTATCTTCGAATAAGTATCTCCGCCGTTCTCAATAATATACGGGATATTGGAGATGGTCTCGACATTATTCACTACGGTAGGCATCGAGAACGCACCGACATTAACAGGGAAAGGCGGTTTAATCCTCGGCTGTCCCCTGTTTCCTTCTATGGATTCTATTAATGCAGTCTCCTCTCCGCAGATATATGCACCGGCTCCCTGATGAACAGCGAGATGAAATTTCATCCCCTTACCGGAAACGTTGTCGCCGAGAAGTCCGGCATCGTATGCCTCTGCAATCGCCTTATTGAGTATCTTCTTTGCCACAGGATATTCTCCTCTTAGATATATATATCCGTATTCTGCTCCGATGGCATGACCTGATATGACCATTCCTTCTATCAAAAGATGTGGATTCTTTTCGAGTATCGGCCTATCCTTAAATGTACCCGGCTCTCCTTCGTCTGCATTACACAAAAGATATTTCGGGAACTTTGGGTCTCCCGATGCAAAAGACCATTTCATTGCAACCGGAAAGCCTGCACCTCCGCGTCCCCTCAAACCCGATTTCTTAACCTCGTCTATTATCGCCTTTGGCTGGAGTCCAATGGCCTTTGGAAGTACACCGTATCCCCCGGCCTTCTTATATTCGTTTATGTCGGCCGAATTCGGATTCTCTATGTTTTTTAAAAGTATTTTTTCCATAATCCTAATGCCTTGTTCTTTCAAGTACCTTCACACGATGATCCAGGTCTTTAAATAATGTCTTTGTCAGAGATTTTATCTCTTTAAGTTCAAATGTCATCTCTTCCTTAAGTTCATCGATCTTTCTGTCCAGCACCTCATGACCTTCCACGACAAGATCAATCCTCCTCTGGAACTCCTCCG
>JACQXD010000188.1 GCA_016208875.1 Nitrospirota bacterium | reverse complement strand
CGAGAGTGCGATGTAATACAGACTTATATAAAAAAGCTGTATACGATCCCATGAAAGGCGCACAGGATCAAAGGGTATCCTATTTGATGCGATATAACATAGCGAGATGCTCACGCCGAGCAGCAGCCCGTAGATACCGATGTTGGAAAGGTTTTTAAGTTTCGGATATACAGTGAGCAGGGTTCCGCTTACGCCGATTCCGAGCATTGCTATGCTTATTACCATAAATGCAAAGTGATACCACAAGGATACGGAGAATATCCTCGTGAGCGTAATCTCAAAGGCAAGGGCGGAGAATGAAGATAGGAATATTGCTGTGAAGATTTTTCTTGACGGCATATCTTTCTAAAAATTATACCGGAAAGGTTTATGACATAAGCCTTTTCTTTAACTCCCTGAGTTTGTTCAAAGCCTCTTGCGGTGTTAATCTTTCTATATCGAGATTCGCGAGTTCGGAAAATATCGGCTCGGGTTTTATTGCAAAGAGATCGAGTTGAACGCCTTTCTTCTTCTTTTTCCCTGATGCGAACTTTGGTTCTCCTGTCTCGTTTAGTTCTTCTTTCTCAAGGTTTGTGAGTACCTCTTTTGCCCTTCCTAAAATTTCCTGCGGCAGGCCTGCAAGCCTTGCGACCTGAATACCATAGCTCTTGTCCGCAGGTCCTTCTTCCACCTTTCTCAGAAAGATTATCTCATCACCCCATTCCTTCACGGATACGTTGTAGTTCTTGACCCCATCGAGCGTGAGGGCAAGTTCCGTGAGCTCATTGTAATGTGTTGCGAAGAGAGTCCTCGCCTTTAGCGATCTTGCTATATGCTCTGCAACGGACCACGCAATGCTTATACCGTCAAACGTACTCGTGCCCCTTCCGACTTCGTCTATGATTATAAGGCTTTTCGATGACGCATTGTTGAGTATGTTAGCAGTCTCGACCATCTCGACCATAAACGTACTTTGTCCTTTTGTTATAAAGTCCGATGCACCGATCCTCGTAAATATCCTGTCAACAATCCCGATCCTTGCCTCCGAAGCCGGAACAAATCCTCCCATCTGCGCCATAAGGACTATCAATGCCGTCTGCCTCATATAAGTGGACTTTCCCGCCATGTTCGGTCCTGTGATTATCATAAGTCTCTGTCCTTCGTTATCGAGGTGTACGCTGTTGGGAATAAAACGCTCGTCTCCGGGAATCCTTTCGATCACCGGATGTCTTCCGTCCGTTATCTCGATTATCCCGCTGTCATCTATGAGCGGTTTGGTATAATTATGCCTTTTCGCAGCAACCGCCAGTGACACTACAAAATCCAGAGCAGCAACGGCATGGGCTGCCTTTGTAAGATTCGGCGACTCTTTAGCGACCTCGTCCAGTATCCCGGTAAATACCTGATACTCAAGGTTCTTCAGCCTCTCCTCCGCGCCTATGACCTTTGACTCATATTCCTTAAGCTCCGGCGTGATAAACCTCTCTCCGCCGACAAGCGTTTGCTTTCTTATATAGTAGTCCGGTACCTGATCGAGATTCGACTTTGTAACCTCGATGTAATAACCGAATATCTTGTTATAGCCGACTTTGAGGGATGAGATACCCGTCTTCTGTTTTTCCCTCATCTCAAGCTCTGCAATAAAGTCCTTTCCGCTCGTGGCTATCTTTCTAAGTTCATCAACATCTTTGTTATACCCTTGCCTTATGAGCCCGCCGTCTCTGAGACCGAGCGGAGGATTATCCATAATACCCGACTCTATGAGGGATTTCAGCAGGGAAAAGTCCGATAGTTCATCTACAAGCGATCTAAGGTATGGGTCCTGGGACAAGAGCAATGACTTTCTTATTACAGGTATATGTGCAATGGAATTTTTGACCGCGATCAGGTCTCTCGGATTTGCACTCTTTGTATCAACCCTGTTCGATAACCTTTCGATGTCCTGCACCTTTCTGAGATTATTGCGTAATGCCTCGAACAGTTCAAAATCCTCGACAAGGTATTCTACTGCATTCTGTCTTTTATGTATCTCTTTCAGGTCTATAAAAGGCCTGAGGATCAGCCCCCTTAGATATCTCCCGCCCATCGGCGTTAATGTTTCGTCTATCGCCCACAGCAGTGTGCCGTCTTCAGTCCTCATCCTGAGATTGTGGATCAATTCAAGGTTTCTCTGGGTGGAAGCGTCGAGGAACATAAAGGAAGACTTATTTATTGTCGATATCTTCTTGAAATTCAGATTTTCTTTCTGGGTTTCCTCAAGATAGGCTATAAGTGCGCCTGCTGCGGAGATAGCCGCATTCATCCCTTCACAGCCGTATCCATCGAGAGAAGACACCTTGAAGTGAGCTAAGAGGGACTTATAGGCCTCAGCAAAATCGAATGCCCAATCCTCATAACCCGTGGTATAAAAATTCTTTAATATCTCGGAATAATGGATATTCTCTTTCAAGAATCTCGGGCAGAGTATCTCCTTCGGCTCGAACCTGCTGAACTCATCCTCCACAGATTCTGTGGTCTCGTATATGACAAATTCTCCTGTCGATATATCTGCCGCTGCTATGCCATACCGTTTGCCGTCCGGGAAAAAACTGAGGATATAGTTGTTCTCTTTCGGGTATTCGGGTGAATGTGTACCGGGAGTTATAACCCTAACAACGTCTCTCTGGACAATACCCTTCGCCTCTTTTGCATCCTCCATCTGTTCGCATATTGCGACTTTATGTCCTGCCTTAATGAGTTTTGCTATATATGTTTCGGATGCGAAATGGGGAATGCCACACATCGGCATAGGCGATTCCTTTGATTTATCCCTCGATGTAAGGGCTATCTGGAGAATCTTTGACGCGATATTTGCATCCTCTCCGAACATCTCATAAAAATCCCCCATCCTGAACATAAGGATGCAGTCCTTATATTTCTCTTTGATATTGTTGAATTGTTTCATCACCGGCGTTAGTTCCGACACTTTAATCCTCTTGTCTTTTTTTTCCGACTGCTGATTGCCGACTGCTGGCAGCTTTAATTATACTATAAAACACGCTGCATACACCCACTCATTTTCATCTTTATCGCTATGCTTCAATATGATTTTTATTTTGAGGTATGGAATCAAAAAAACTTTTCACATCCTCTATGCTATGGACAATATTCATATCCGGCAATGATAAGACAATACCCTTTCCATACGATCTCGTAGTAAGCCTCGTATCGAGGATTGCGATCACACCATAATCGTCAACCCCTCTTATAAGCCTGCCGAAACCCTGCCTTAAAAGGAGGATTGCAGACGGCAGTGCAAGATCGTCAAACCACTTTTCACCCAGCCTCTTGCATCTTTCATCGTAAACAGGGTCCCCCGGCGAGCCGAACGGAATCTTTGAAAGAATCACAAGGCTCAACTTCTGGCCTTTTACGTCGATACCCTGCCAGAATGTGGCGGTTGCAAGGAGAACCGAATCAGGGGTCTCTCTGAACCATTCGATGAGCCTTGCAGCCGGCATATCTCCCTGGGTTTTAAAGGGATAGGGAATTCTTATATTCTTCGAGACATAACGGAGATGTTTATAGGACGTAAAAAGTACAAGTGCCCTTCCCTCCGATGCATTGATAAGTCCTTCAATGGTCTTAAGCCCTTCACGTAAATAAGCCTCATTGTTCTCCACATCTGGACGGGGCAGTTCTCTATCAATATAAAGGAGCGACTGTTTTTTGTAATCGAAGGGTGAACCTATCACCCTCTCTTTGAAACCCGAGATACCGAATCTTTGCTTTAAAAAACCGAAATCATTACCTGCTGTCAATGTGGCGGACGTCATTATCACGCTTTCATAAGCACCGGCCATGTCGTTAAACGGTCTCTGCGACTCCACAAGACTGCTTTTCAATTCAACGGCATTCTTATTCTCTGCGAGATAATAGACCTTATCGTTGTCTTGCCGTTCTATAAAATCAGCGATAACGGAAGACAAAGAGTTTATATAAGCAATCGTCGTATCTATTTTGTCATGTAATTCATCATCAAAGGTGGATTCCAGAAAAGCGGTCAATCTATGAACTACCTTATCAAAAGCAAGAAGTGTTTTGAGATTTTTCAAATCTTCGATTACGGAGATCCACTCCTGGAACTTTTTATAAAGCTCGCCCATTTCTGCAAACTCCCTCTCTCGTTTCAGGCAGAGGTAGTTGTTCTTTCCCTTAAGGATCGCATACGAAAATTCTTTTGGTAGTACACCATAAAGGCATGCGAGGTCTTTATTCAAGAGTTGATCCTGAAGAGCTATAGAGGCCGTCGATACAATAGTCTTTTCGTTAGAGAGTATCGCAGGGATGAGATACGCAAAGGATTTGCCCACACCCGTACCGGCTTCGATAAGGAGATTCCTTTTTGCTTTCAGGCATGTGTAGACCTCCCCGGCCATATCAAACTGCTCAGGCCGGCTCCCATAACCCGGGAACTCCTTCTTTAGGATAGTGAAGGCTGACGTTAACTCGTTCAATTGCGGCTCTATCTATCAATCCTTTATTTGATATATATATTTAAAAAAGATTTCTACATTTCTTTTTACTTCAACTAATTCAATTGAACCATAAATTAGAAGATTTTGTCAAGGTAAATCGTGGCGTCTTCGTAATTTTTTGCTTGACTTGCAATAGGGTATTAATGAATTATTAGAAATAGATGTATAAGCAGGTATGCGGAAATAATGCTGCTGCAATGTTTTTGTCCGGGATTATTCTTGCGTTAAAATTTTCTCTTAATGCATTCGGTTCGAGGCTGGTACTGCCGTTACTGTTTTTTTCTATAGTCTTATTTTTATTGAGCATTGCATTGATTGCAGCCTATAGAAGGTATATGGAGATGCAGGAGATATGGGAAGATCTATATCTCGGACAGAAAGAAAAATAGCTCAGGATTTTCCTTTCTATATTTTGTTTTAGCTGTATAATAATTAATAGTAACCTTATGATTGCAAATGAATTGTTCCAAAAAGGTCTTGCCCTTTTAAGAGACGGTAACGCTCTCGGAGCCCTTGTATATTTTGAAAAGGCATACAGCCTCGCAAAAACGCCTGAATTAGAGTCTTACATGGGCTTTTGTATAGCATCGGAGAGGGGGAAGATCACGGAAGCGATCATGCTCTGTAACGATGCTATAGCTCACGAACCTGCCAACCCGGTGCACTATCTCAACCTCGGCAGGGTATATCTGAAGGCGGATAGAAGGAGCGAAGCGATAGATACCTTTAGAAAAGGGCTTTCTCTCGGCGACAATGAAGAGATACATCTTGTCCTCGAAAAACTCGGGATCAGGAGAAAACCTTTTTTATTTTTTCTTCCGAGGGGTAATTTTCTGAATAGATACTTAGGACTGGTCCTGCACAGACTTAGGTTGAGATAGCCGAAATATTTCTTTTATACGTTGCGAGTTCATCTTCTAATTCCTTAATCTTTTCCTTGAGTTCCTTCATCCTGAGCTCCCGGCCAACGGCCATCTCATAGAAATCCTCAAGCTCTTTGATCCTTCTTTTGATCTCTTCCTCCGCCTTCTTTCGCTCGGTGATATTATGAATAACCTCGATTACCGAGACCACCTTCCCGCCCGGGTCTTTCATCGGATAGGACTTTGTCTCTACATAAACCGGATTCCCGTCTTTATCATGGTGGGTGTGTATGACCGTATCGGGTTCTCCTGTAGCAAAGGTACGGCTTACTGCACAGTTTTCCCCTCTCTCAAAACATGGTTTGTAGATGTGATGAGACAGCTCATAGCAATATTTCCCTATTACATCTTCGAGCGGCATATTTACCATATTAAGATAAGCCTTGTTTGCAGATATAATCCTGTATTCAGGGTCTATAACAATAAATCCTTCGTCAACTGTTTCAAGGATGTTTTTTATAAATGCCTCGCTTTCTTCCAGTTCTTTAATCTTTTCTTCAAGCTTGATAGCCACTACCTGGCTGTATTTCCTCAGATATTCTTCGTCTTCCTCGACAAGTTCAGCCGTGACAACTTTCTCTTTTTTACCTTCTTTGATTATAATTTCTATCTCTTCCCATAGTTCCAATGGGTCTTTTGGCTTGATAATATATGCCTCGGCTCCCAGGGACATGGCAAGCTGCACGTCTAAATAGCCTTTATAAGTTGCCGAGTAGAATATGAAAGGTATAGACTTCAGGATTTCATCCGTCTTAATGTTTCTTAGAAACTGGAAGCCATCCATTACCGGCATAAGTGCGTCGGAGACTATCATATCCGGCCTGTGAGCAGCCGCCATTTCAAGACCTTTTTGCCCGTCCTCTGCTTCTATGACTTCATATCCCTGTCTTTCGATTATATATCGCAGCAATTTTCTATCATCGCTATTGTCGTCGGCAATGAGTATCTTCATTTCAGTGTATCCCTATGACTTTATGTATCTTATCCACAATTGTCAGCGGATCTATAGGTTTTTCGATATAACCGTTACAGCCCACAAGTTCAACCACTCCTTCAGCATCTGCCTCCGGCTGGACGTCAGTAACATCAACAACGAGTTATAGTGCTAATGTTTCTTATTCGTTACCAAACAATGTTTCAGTATGGCTTGAAGATAAAGAAAATGTTTATGCAAGCAGTGCTGATGGGACAAAGACCATTTATGTGTGGTATAAAAATACGTTAGGAAATGTCTCAACTGCTGCGAGTGATTCCATTGTTTTGGATACAACTTCACCGATTGATGGTACTTTAACGGCAACAGCAGGAAATGCACAGGTCATATTAAACTGGAGCGGTTTCTCCGATGCAACGAGCGGGATAGGTAGTTATAAACTTG
>JACQXD010000187.1 GCA_016208875.1 Nitrospirota bacterium | reverse complement strand
GCATATAGAAAAACCTCTTTTGTTAACTGGTGTCCTTCGTGTGCGACTGTACTTGCAAACGAGCAGGTAATTGACGGCTGCTGCTGGAGATGTGATACACCTGTAATACAAAAAGAACTCGAACAGTGGTTCCTGAAGATAACCCATTATGCAGAGGACTTGCTCAAGGCATGCGATGAACTAAAAGGATGGCCTGAGAAAGTTGTCCTTATGCAAAAAAACTGGATAGGCAAGAGCGAAGGTCTTGAGGCAGATTTTGAAATCGCGGGAATTAATGAAAGCATAAGGATATTTACGACGCGGGCAGATACATTGTTCGGTGCTACGTTTGTCTGCCTTGCACCCAAACACCCGCTTACGGAAAAACTTGTATCGGATAAAGAGGCATTGGATCGTATAAAAGAACACTACGGTAAGACCGATGAAAAGATAGGATTGTTTACAGGCCATTACGCTATAAATCCGGTGAACAATGAAAATATCCCGATATATATTGCCAATTTTGTCTTGATGGAATACGGCACGGGTGCGATAATGTCCGTCCCTGCACATGACCAGAGGGATTTTGAATTTGCAAAAAAATATGATCTGCCGATAAAGGTAGTGATCGAACCTGAGCGGCAGTCGGCAATCAGTCAGCAATCAGTCAACCTACAACAGGCTTTCGAAGATGACGGCGTACTCGTTGATTCGGATTCTTTCAACGGACTCAGGAGCGATGTTGCAAGGATCGAAATAGCAAAATTCGTAGAGGAAAGAGGGCTCGGCAAGAGAGTCGTTAACTATAAGCTTCGTGACTGGGGGGTTTCAAGGCAGAGATACTGGGGAACGCCGATCCCTATGATCTATTGCGATAAATGCGGTGTTGTTCCCGTTCCCCAAGGTGACCTGCCGGTAATCCTTCCCGAAGATGTGAGATTTACCGGTACAGGAGGCTCTCCGCTTTTAGAATCCGAACAATTCCTGAATGTAACCTGTCCAAAGTGTAATGGTAAAGCAAGGCGAGAAACAGACACAATGGATACTTTTGTTGATTCATCATGGTATTTTGTTGCTTATTGTTTTGAGAAAGGAAGGATTGATTTTACAGCTAACAGCAATCAGCTATCGGCCGTCAGCTATTGGATGCCTGTTGACCAATATATCGGCGGAGTGGAACATGCAGTCCTGCACCTCCTTTACTCAAGGTTTTTTACGAGGGTGATAAAAGACCTCGGGATAATGGATTCCGATGAGCCCTTCATAAACCTTTTAACTCAGGGGATGGTTTGCAAAGAGACATTGAAATGTCCCGAACATGGCTGGATATTCCCTGAAGATGTTAAAGGAGATAAATGTATAAAATGCGGGAATGCTGTTGAGAGGGGAAGGGTTGAGAAGATGTCTAAGTCCAAAAAGAATGTTATTGACCCGGATCATCTGATAAATAAATACGGCTCGGACACATCAAGATTATTCTCGTTATTTGCTGCACCGCCGGAGAGGGACCTTGAGTGGTCCGATCAAGGAGTAGAAGGCGCATATAGATTCCTGAACAGGATATGGGGGATCGTCTATAAATTTCGGAATGCGGATTCCGGAATTCGGAATATCGAAACTGAAAATAAAATTCCGCAATCCGCATTCCGCATTCCGCTTTTGAGAAAGACTCATCAGACAATAAAGAAGGTAACGAACGATATAGAAAGGGAATACCATTTTAATACTGCCATTGCAGCATTGATGGAACTTGTAAACGAGATCGGTCCTTTCGAACCGGAATCCGATGGCGATTGGAATATCTACAGATTCGGTATAGAGACTCTCTTGTTATTGCTTTCGCCGTTTTCTCCCCATATAGCAGAAGAGTTATGGGAATCCGTAGGTAACAGGTCGAGTATATCCGAACAGAAATGGCCGGCGTGGAACGAGGAAATCGCTAAGGAAGAAGAGATCGAACTTGTTATTCAGATCAACGGGAAAGTAAGGGCAAAGCTTATGATACCGGCTGCAATGTCCGATGAAGATATTAAAAAGAAGGCTCTCGACGAACCTAAGACACAAGAGATAATAGGGGATAAGACCATAAAAAAGATTTTTGTTGTCAAAGGGAAGCTGGTCAATATTGTTATTTAGAAAAATGAAAATTCAAAAATTTATTTTGCTATTCACTATTCACTGTTCACTGGTCACTGTTTTTGGTTGCGGCTACACGCTTCAGGGAAGGCAAGCCCTCCCTTTTGACTCCATCAGGATAGGTCGGATTGAAAATAAGACACATGAACCGAAATTGGAAGACAGGCTTCAGAGGGCTTTGGCCGATGAACTGATCAGGAATGGTATAATGATCTCGAAAGATTCTGGATATGTTATCAGCGGTGTCATACGGTCATTCGAATTGAAGCCTTTATCCGAAAAAGAGGATTTGGCGGCCGAATATGAGGTGGTCATAACCGGTGAATTCTTCCTTACCTCTCCGGAAGAAAAGGTAACCCCGCTTAGAAACAGCGGGGCATTTATTACGTCGTTTTTCGGTACGGGCACTATAGGGGAGATTATGGCCTCAAAGGAACTGGCGATAGAAAATGCATTAAAGAACTTATCTTCTGAGATAAGGGCGGGGATGATATATAGATGATAGAAATCTCGAAAAAAGTTAAGGCAGGCATACTCATTGGTTTTTCTATAACTATTTTAGTTACAGGATTGATGTTCCTCAAGCCCCATCCGCTCGAAACACTCGAAGAAAAACTTTATGATTACAGATTTAAGATCAGGGGTGTAATAAAACCGCCGGATAACATTGTTATTGCTGCCATAGATGAAAAAAGTATTGAGAAACTCGGTAGATGGCCGTGGAGCAGGGATAGGATCGCCCAACTGATAGGGAAATTGACAGGGGCCGGGGCCGGACTGATAGTTTTCGACATCATTTTTAGTGAAAATGGAACGGGCGATGCGAAACTGGGCATGAAGATGAAGGATGCAGGAAATGTGATATTGCCTGTAGTCTTCGATTTCGATAAAGAATCCTTTATACCTGAAAATAAATTCCTCATTAATTCGGCATACAGGGACGTGAAAGATCCCGAAAAATTTAACAAGTATAATCCAATTACGGCAAAGAAGGTCCTGATACCCATACCCAGGCTCATCAGAGAAGCGGCGGCACTCGGACATATCAACATGTTCCCTGACAGCGACGGCACTCTGAGATGGGAGTCTCTGGCAATAGAATACGGAGGTTTTATATACCCTTCGATTACACTTCAGGCTGCTGCCTCCTATCTCGGGATTCCGCCTGAAAAAATTGCCTTAAAAGCAACGCAAGGCGTTCAGATCGGGAAAGGATACATCCCTACCGACAGGTGGGGTCGTACCCTTATAAACTATTATGGTCCCGAGCAGACATTTAAACATATCTCCATATCGGATATCCTTGATGGAGGTATAGATACTAAGGCCTTAGAGGGTAAAATCGTTCTCATCGGCGCAACTGCTATAGGGATATACGATTTAAGAGTGACGCCGTTTTCACCTGCAATGCCCGGGGTGGAGAAGCATGCAAATGTTATTGCCTCCATACTCGAAGGCAGATTTATCAGACAGTCTCCATTTGCTGCAAAGCTTAGTATCCTCCTAATATCCGGTTTTTTATTCTCCTTTGTGGTTACGAGATTTAAGGCTGTCGGCGCATCCGGTATCGCAGGGCTATTCCTTTTTCTTATACTTGCTTCCGGTTATTATATGTTTGCCCAAAAGGGTATCTGGGTAAATATTTCGTACCCAATGGTTAATATGCTGCTTATATTTATCAGCAGCATAGCTTACAATTATGCCGTTGAGGAAAAATACGCAAAAAGGATCAGGGCAATGTTTTCAAGTTATGTAACGGAAAAGATCGTCAATGAGCTGATAAAAAATCCCAACATGGCAAAACTCGGAGGTGAGCGGAGAGAGATTACGGTCTTATTTTCCGATATAAGGGGGTTTACGACATTTTCCGAAAAACATGCACCCGAAGAGGTCGTTGCCATTCTCAACGAATATCTCGGTGCAATGACGGAGATCGTCTTCAGATGGGAGGGGACGCTGGATAAGTTTGTCGGTGATGCCATTGTCGCCTTCTGGGGTGCACCCATGAGGCAGGAAAACCATGCAGAGCTCGCCGTAAGATGTGCACTCGATATGGTTGCAAGAATCGAAAAACTACAACAGAAATGGCAATCTGAAGGAAAATCTCCTCTCGATATGGGTATTGGTATAAATACCGGGGAAGTACTTGTCGGGAATATAGGGGCCGAAGGGAAAAAGATGGACTATACGGTTATAGGAGATAATGTGAACCTCGGTTCAAGGGTGGAAGGACTTACAAGAAAATATAATACCCATATTCTCATAACAGAATCTACTCTGAATAAGATCAGGGATATTGTAATAGAAAGCAGGCTTGGGCATCTATCCATCAAGGGAATGGAAAAGGTAATAGTGAAGGGAAAAGAGACACCGGTGGAGATTTATGGCCTTTGTTCCGCAGAACCCGGTACCATATCCGAAATAATAGAGTGTAAGGAAAATAAGATAGTCTCGCTCGATGAAAAGTAGACCATCAAAACTCCACCGATGTAAAAGTCCATGAATAATTTGACGTCATTGCATTTCCTGCAAGGTCTTTCACCCCTGTGGTAATCGAGGCAGTGTAAGTTGTATTGTATGACAGACCCGTGGATGGAGTGAATGTGGCTGTATCGCCGCTGCAGGTTATTGTTCCTGCTACGCTGCCTCCTCCCCAGCTCAAAAGGAACGTCGTGTCGTTAACCGTTGAGCAATCCACTGTCTCCGAGAACGTGGCTGTTATCGTAGTGGTACGAGGTATGTCAAATCCACCGTTCACCGGGCTGGTGGATATAACGGTCGGGGCTGTTGTATCCGGTGCGGAATAGACAAAACTACCCTGTGCAAATGATTCGCAATCACCTCCAACTGGACGAACAACTACATAATAGTAATAGGTAGCCCCTGAAGTTAAAGCAGGCCCATTGTATGTGGTTGATGAGATGTCAACTCCTATCTGACTGTCCCATATTCTACTACCACTGCTGTCATTTAATTGCACCTGGTATTCCATATTTGTCTGGCTGACCGCTGTCCAGCTAAATGTTGGGGTAGCAGTTGTAACAGTCCCCAAGGGCGAAAGAGTTGTTGCAAATTCTGTCATGAAGCAATCTACTGCATCTGTAGCCGTCCATGTGCCTGTTGAATCGGTTATGGTAAATGTATATGTCACTGGTGGCGTTGGATATGTAGTACCCAAATACAAATTGTTGCTTGGTGAGGTGTATGAGTCCCACCGGCCCTTAGTGGTATTGTAAGTTAAGGTCAGGGAACCTGTTATTCCATAGCCAGTTACGCTCACAGAGGTAGCTGTATAACCCGGGTCATAATAGCTGAATTGGACATAATATCCATCCGACCAGTATTTTGAGTGTGCCTCCACGAGTGTTGAAGCCTCTGTGGTAAATGTCCATACATAATCCGATGTCATTGCATTTCCTGCAAGGTCTTTTACCCCAGTTGTTATCGTTGCAGTGTAGGTGGTTGAGTATGAAAGACTTGTCGATGGTGTAAATGTGGCTGTTGTTCCACTATACGTTACAGTCCCGCCGATTAAATTACCACTGCTATCCGTCAATGTAAACGTTGTTGTATTTATGGTTGAAGAATCCATTGTTTCGGAGAATGTGACTGTTATCGTAGTGGTAACAGATATGTTTGTTGCTCCATCCGCAGGACTCGTGGATATAACGGTCGGAGCTGTTGTATCGGGTGCGGAACCTGTGGTAAAGCTCCACGAATAAGGCGACGTCATTGCATTCCCTGCCAAATCTTTTACCCCGGTGGTTATGGTTGCAGTGTATGTGGTTGAATATGAAAGACTTGAGGTTGCTATAAATGAAGCCGTTACCCCACTGTATGCTACCGTCCCGTCTACAGGATTGTTATTGCTGTCCTTTAATATAAATGTCGAACTATTAACAGTTGTAGAATCCATCACCTCTGAGAATGTGGCGCTTACGACATTATCTACCGATACATTTGTTGCCCCATTTGCAGGGTTTATTATTATTACAGTTGGAGGTGTAGTATCGGAAGACTTCGTAGTAGCCGACTTCTCGATGGTATTTGAATCAATATTACCTGCCTCATCCATTGCCCTGACGACAAAATAATAGGTCGTGCTCGGTGTAAGTCCTGAAATAGTCTTGGATGTAGCTCCCTTGACTACCGAAGTCGGCGTAGAGAAGTTCTGACCACCGGAGGTTGCCGACATATATATCAGATAGGCGATATTTGCCGAGGATGTAACATTATCCGCAGCGGCATTCCATGACAAGCTTATCTCCGACGATGATAATGTCGTTGCAGAGACAAGTCCGCCGAATGTAGGGGGTGTTGTATCTGACGGTGTAAGTGTAGTGGCTGATATCTCGACAGTGTTGGTATCAATATTCCCGGCCTCGTCCTTTGCCCTGACTATAAAATAATAGGTTGTGGTCGGGCTTAATCCGGTCACCGTGTATGACGTTGCTCCAGCCGATGTCGTAAAGCTCGGTACGGCAAGATTCTGACCGCCGGAGGTTGTTGACATGTATATCAGATAAACAATATTTGATGAGGATGTAATATTATCCGCAGCAGCATTCCATGACAGGTTTATTTCTGTTGTTGACGACGCAGTTGCAGATGCGATTCCTCCAAATGTCGGAGGAGTCGTATCGGCAAAAGAT
>JACQXD010000004.1:26985-28449 GCA_016208875.1 Nitrospirota bacterium | reverse complement strand
TGTAAGGGTCTCCCGTGCTACTCCATATGGCTTCCCTTACGTGTCGCCCTTGCTACCCCGAGAGTCCACCTGTCGGTTATGACAGTTTCCGTTAGGACAGGTGTTTCAGCCTTCCCCTTGCGTCCACAGGGTCGGCAACTCCACTTTAGTTAACGAGGCTACATATAGGTTCGCTTTCGCTGCAACCCGTAAGTTTGCTCGACTCTCTTTCAGAGCCTTTGTCAAGGAACTTAACGCTTCGGGTTACCCCTTGCGTCTCCCTCAAGCTATGTGGGTGAACTGTCGAATTCCCACAGCCGGACTTTAACCGATAAGTCATATGTTATACACGGCATACAGACAGTGCTAATAGCGAATTTGATACTACTGCTTAATTGCGTAAATTAGCGATAGTATTTCTTAGCTGACTACCTTTGACTTCTCGCTTACGCCATGCAAATGGTCTTGCTGTAGGTCCATATGCAGCAACAAAGGCTTCTATTGCTTTGCGCAATTCCTCAATGTCTTTAAAGCTCGCTCCTCTTAAGGCTTTGCGAGAAAGAATGCCAAACCATATTTCAACCTGATTAAGCCAGCTTGCAGATGTTGGTGTGAAATGAAAACTCACGTTTGGATGAGCAGCTAACCAAGCATCATTTTTTTTGTGAATGCAATAATTATCCAGGATTACATGGATCTCCTTATCTGACGGTATTTCAGACATTACTTTATCCATAAATTCTAAAAACTCAGGCCGCCTTTTTTGTTTCGTCGTCTGTGTATGAACAAATCCGGTTGCCACTTGCAGTGCAGCAAAAAGATTTAATGTGCCATGCCGCTTATAGGTGCTTTTATATCCACGTACTATTTTGCCATTGTCAGTTTCGATATAGCCGGTAGCCCGTTCTAATGCTTGAATGCTGGGCTTTTCGTCAATACATAAAACCAATGCATTCTCCGGTGGATTTAAATAGAGCCCGACGATATCAGCAGCCTTAGTAGTAAACTCAGGGTCGGTGCTTATACACCAGCTTCTTTGGCGATTTAAGCAGATACCTTCTTTTCTTAGTACGCGCCATACCGCATCCGTTGAACCGTTTATCATTTTTGATATTGCAGGTGCATCCCACACTGCCTGACCGGCAGGTGGTGGCAGTTCCAGAGTTGCCAGTACTTTCTTTCGATATTCGTCTCCATATATTGGCGGCTTTCCGGAACGGGGTAGATCGTACAATCCGTCAATACCTACGTCCTGAAAACGTTTTCGCCAATCTATAACAGTATTTGGTCTTATGTTCAATTCTCGCGCTATTTCCACTATCGGGGTCTCAGCAAGACACCCAAGAATTATTTTCGCACGCTCAACCATACGTGCTTCCAGTGTTCTGCTCCTTGCCCATTCCTCCAATACTTTCCTCTCGCCTTCAGAGCACTGCAATTGTTGCGCTTTTCTGGACATAAACACCTCCTGTCCAGAATTGTATC
>JACQXD010000004.1:26394-26960 GCA_016208875.1 Nitrospirota bacterium | reverse complement strand
CAATACTTTCCTCTCGCCTTCAGAGCACTGCAATTGTTGCGCTTTTCTGGACATAAACACCTCCTGTCCAGAATTGTATCATATATCGCTAATTTATGCAATTAAACACTAGGTCTATTTCTCTTGCTGGTACGGAAATTAGTGATGAAGATTTAGCCCGCTTAAAAGTTCTTAAAAACTTGAGAGTGCTTGATCTTCGCGACACCAAAATAAGTGATGCAGGATTGATTTACCTTTACGATCTGAAAGCACTACGATTTCTTTATCTCTCGAATACTATAGTAAGCGATGTTGGCATAGGGAAACTAAAAAAGGTTCTCCCCCGTTGCAAAATTGAAAGATAAGATATGGAAAAAAGAATTGGGGTCTAAACCTAAAAAATACATTTTACAAAATGAACTACCCGCACCGGCAGATCAGAGTGCTTGTGGTTAAAACCAGAGGCTACGCCCCGCAAATTTTTGTATATCATATATGTGTAGGTATGGTAAAATTGAGTAACTAATGGAAAGGAGGAGTTATGACAACAGCATCTATAAAAAATAACCTTGCAGCTCAACTTGATA
>JACQXD010000004.1:4587-26376 GCA_016208875.1 Nitrospirota bacterium | reverse complement strand
CTCTGATACCCAAAGGAGTCAAAGGTAAAAGCCTTCTGCGGTTTGAAGGAGCCATTCCTGCTGACGATTTAGAACTAATGGCTAAAGCTATAGAAGAAAACTGTGAAAAAGTAGACACCAGTGAATGGTAAATATCTTCTCGATACGAATATAATTATTTCCATTTTTGCTAAAGACCCTCAGATTCATAACCGCTTAGCAAATGCCGAGGAGGTATTTGTTCCATGTATTACCATTGGAGAGTTGTATTTTGGGGCATACAAGTCCATCAAAATTGAAGAAAATCTTGCACGTATAGATGAATTTGCTATAAAAAATACTGTGCTTGCTTGTGATACAGACACAGCCAAAAGATATGGAGATATAAAGAACCGTTTGAAAGAAAAGGGGCAACCACTTCCAGAAAACGATATATGGATTGCAGCAATTGCCCAACAATATGCTCTTACATTGGTCACTAAAGATTTACACTTTGAAGTAATCGAAAGCTTAAAAATTGAAACATGGTAGACAATCTGCCCACACCGACAGATAACACGTTGCAAAAGATTTTTATCCAAACCTTTCAGGCTTTTTTTGCATCAAGAACCGACAAGCAAAATGTCCGAAAGAATGAACAGCAATGAAGATACGTGATATTATAAAATTGATAGAGGCTGATGGTTGGTATCGAGTAGATACAAGAGGCAGTCATCAGCAATATAAGCATGCAACAAAAACTGGCAGAGTTACTATCGCTGGTCATCCTAATGACGACTTAGCGCCGGGTACTCTGAACAGTATTTTGAAACAGGCGAAATTGAAGGAGGTGAAATAGATGTACCGTTTCCTTGTTGTTATTGAGAAGGCAAATGGCAACTATTCGGCATATTCGCCTGATTTACCGGGTTGTGTTGCTACCGGCACTACTCGTGAAGATGCAGAGCGTAACATGCATGAAGCTGTTGAGCTGCATGTGCGGGGATTGTTGGAAGACAATTTGCCGATTCCTAATTCTACTTCATTCGCAGAATATGTTGCTATTCATTGAAGAATTTTCGGACACTTCGGCTAACAACAGGCTTTGCGTCGCTCCAATTATTTGAATTAAGATTTGAGGTCGCTCCATACCGCCCGCTTATTATTGCGATTATGATGGATGAGGCGGTCGGCACGGCACAAAGCCCACAACGACAAGCAATCAGAAGCAAGAGCGTGAGGGGCAAACCTAAAGAATACATTTTACTTATAGATGAATTTCCCCTGCATAACATTGCAAAAGAGATTAACACCCAAATCCTATCGGGCTTCTTTTGTAGAAACGTTAGCGGGAATCGCCGTTTTGATATAAAATAGAGTATGTTTGAAATAAGGTGGATACTTGAACGAATTAGAAAAGGTGAGTATTACTTTTCGAAACATGGAGATCAGGAGAGACAAAATGACAACCTTACGATTGCAGAGGTTGAGGAAGCCTTGCTCGAGAGCAGAATCTTAGAACAATATGAAGATACGGGGAGAGGAGAAAGTTGTTTGATTGTAGGATTTACAGAAACCGGAAAACCGATACATATCGTCTGTGGCAGAAGAGGAGATTGGTTGGTAATAATAACCGTATATATACCTCGTCTACCAAAATTTAAGACCCCCTATGAAAGGAGTGAAAAATGAAGGTTTGTAACTTTTGTGGGAACAAAAATTTTAGAGAAAAACATGTCCAATATATCTACAAACACAATGACAGATTCCTTCTTGTAAATAATGTTCCTTGTGAGGAATGCGAATATTGTGGAGAGCAGTATTTTCATGCAGAAGCCTTAAGGAAAATTGAAAAAGATTTCAATGCGATACATGTCTCTGGCAAAAGAGCTAAGAGAGAAACTACAGTACCTATAGAGGAATTTGCAGAGATTTAAAACGGCGACTTCCGCTAACAGCGTGGCTTGCAGAAGAGTACCATCGTCCTATACCGGTTCATGCCGAATGAATCTAAAGTTTATGGCAGATATAGTCTTTTTTTACGACACCCCTACTTTTTCCTTCCGTGATTTTTTCTCAACTGCCTGCCTGAAGATAAACTTATTATCCTTAAAGTCGGCCTCGACCACATTCCCTTCCATAAATGTTCTATCGAGAATCCTGAGTGCGAGGGGGTTGAGTATCTCCTTCTGTAAAACCCTCTTCAAGGGTCTTGCCCCATAAACAGGGTCGAAGCCTATTTTGGCGAGATGCTCTTTTGCAGCGTCAGACAGTGTTATGTCTATATTTTTCTCCCTTATATATTTCTTCATGCGTTCTACCTGGATCACAACTATCTGCTTGAGAAGCTGCATAGACAAAGTATTAAAGATTACAACCTCGTCTACCCTGTTAAGGAATTCGGGCTTGAAAAAAGACTTAAGGTCCGCCATCACTTTATCTTTAATTTCCCTGTTGTCTTCTTCTTCGCTCGTGCCCCAGTATGCCATTGGTCTTTTTGACCTCTCGGTAAGAAGCTCTTGTATATGTATACTTCCTATATTCGAGGTCATGATCAGTACCGTATTTCTGAAATCAACTGTCCTACCGTGTCCATCCGTAAGTCTTCCATCATCGAGAACCTGCAGGAGTAAATTGAAGACCTCGGGATGTGCCTTCTCAACCTCATCGAATAGTATTACCGAGTAGGGTCTTCTCCTGACAGCCTCCGTCAATTGCCCTCCTTCTTCATATCCCACATAGCCCGGGGGTGCACCGATAAGCCTCGAGACCGTATGCCTTTCCTGATATTCGGACATATCGATCCTCACCATTGCATTTTCATCATCGAATAAAAACTCTGCAAGTGCCCTCGCAAGCTCTGTCTTGCCGACGCCTGTAGGGCCAAGGAATATAAATGAGCCTATGGGACGATTCGGATCCTGGATTCCTGCCCTCGAACGTCTAACCGCATTAGAAACAGCCTCAACCGCGATGTCCTGTCCGATAACCCTGAGCTTAAGCCTCTCTTCCATCCTTAGAAGCTTCTGTATCTCTCCTTCGAGCATCCTCGAAACCGGTATGCCCGTCCATTTCGATATAACCTCTGCAATGTCCTCTTCGCCAACCTCTTCCTTAAGCATCTTTCTTCTTACCTGTGCACCCGCAAGTCTTTTGTTCTCCGATTCGAGGGATTTTTGAAGTTCTATAAGCTTTCCATATCTCAGCTCCGATGCCCTTGTCAAATCTCCTTCCCTTTCTGCACGCTCCGATTCTATCTTGGTCTTCTCTATTTGCTCCTTTATATCCCTTATTTTCGAGATTATCTCTTTTTCGCTCAGCCATTGCGCCCTCAGCTCATCCCTCCTGCTTTGCAGTTCAGCCATTTCCTTTTTTATCTTCTCAAGTTTCTCCCTTGCATCTTCGGAGTCCTCCTTCATCACAGCCTGTTTTTCTATCTCATGCTGACGGAGCTTCCTCTCGATCTCGTCAAGCTCGACAGGCATACTGTCTATCTCCATCCTGAGTTTCGATGCAGCTTCATCGATAAGATCAATAGCTTTGTCCGGAAGAAACCTGTCGGATATGTATCTATGCGACAGGACAGCAGAAGATATTAAGGCCGAATCCTTGATCTTGACTCCGTGATGAACCTCGTATTTTTCTTTAAGTCCCCTCAAAATTGATATGGTGTCTTCGACATTCGGTTCCTTGATATAAACGGGCTGAAATCTTCGTTCAAGTGCAGGGTCTTTCTCTATATGTTTTCTGTATTCATCCAATGTCGTTGCGCCAACACATCTCAACTCACCCTTTGCGAGTGCCGGTTTCAGCATATTCGATGCATCGATCGCACCTTCCGCAGCTCCCGCTCCGACTACAGTGTGAAGTTCATCGATGAAAAGGATCACTTTCCCTTCCGCCTGCTCGATCTCTTTAAGAACTGCCTTAAGCCTCTCTTCAAACTCTCCTCTGAACTTTGAGCCTGCGACCAACGCCCCCATATCGAGTGCAACAACGCGCTTATCCTTTAATGTCTCGGGTATGTCTCCCGCAACAATCCTCTGTGCAAGACCTTCTGCAATAGCGGTCTTGCCGACACCCGGCTCTCCAATAATAACCGGGTTATTCTTTGTCCTTCTCGATAGCACCTGGATGATACGCCTTATCTCATCATCCCTTCCGATAACAGGATCGAGCCTTCCTTTTCTTGCAAGTTCCGTTAAATCTCGGCTGTATCTTTTTAGAGCCTGATATTTGTCTTCAGGACTGGGATCCGTCACACGTTGTGTTCCTCTGATCTCCCGCATCGCAGACATTACCTTATCGGCGGTAACGCCGTATCTTTTTAAAAGTTCGGATCCCGGTCCTCCATCGGATATGAGTACAAGTAATATGTGCTCTACGCTCACATATTCGTCTGTAAGATGTTCTGCTTCTTTGAATGCCCTTTCAAATACTTCCTTTAATCTCGGCGATATATATATCTGGCCGACCGGAGTTGCACCCAGCACCTTTGGAAATTCTTCTAACTCTGCCTCTACATCCTTTTGAAGCAGCTTTGTGTCGGCTCCAAGCCTTTTGATTATCTGGGATACCGTCCCTTCGCTGTCTTCAAGCAGCACCCATAAAAGATGTTCGGGCTGAAGTTCCTGATTCCCCTTTCTCTCTGCAAGCCTCTGTGCCTCCTGAATAGCCTCCTGACTCTTTATAGTTAATTTGTCCATTCGCATCTTTTATTCCTCCATTTTTAAGTATCAAAGTGTCAAAGGGTCAAAGTGTCAGAAACTCTGACCCTCTGATACTCTGATGCTCTGACACTTTCCGCTATTCCTCTGAGAAAAGCCTTTTTATCCTTCTTTCAAAATCGTGTCTCATGTGCTCATCTAAAGCATTCATCATATCTTCCATCTCTTTATGCATAGATTCAAGTCTATGCCTCATCCTTAATATGATCTCAACCCCGGCCTTATTCACCCCGAGCTCTCGCGTGAGACTTATGATAAGGTGAAGTTTCTCCACATCCTCCTCGGAGTAGAGTCTCAGCCGTTTCATCCTTTTCGGGGTTACAAACCCCTCTCGTTCATACATCCTTAATGTCTGGGGATGCACTCCGAGCATCTCGGCAACAACGCTTATCATGTATAAAGGTTGCTTTTTATCTCTTGCCATATTTCATTCTGAGTATCAAAGTATCAGCGCGTCAGAGTTTTTAAACTTTGAAGCTTTGACACTCTGACCCTTTGACGCTATAAAAATGCGATTCACCTATTCTCCACCAGTTTCTTTCTTGGATTCTCTTTGTATAAAGACTCGATCTCTTTTATCGCATCTTTTGCCCTTCCTGTAATGTCCTTCGGAACGACTATCTTTGCGATAACGTATTGATTGCCCCTTGCTCCGGTTCTCGGCGAAGGGAATCCCTTTCCCGAAAGCTTAAACTTCTGCCCACCCTGAGTTCCAGTGGGTATTGTCATTACGGCCTTTCCATCTATCGTAGGTACCTCGATCTTTGCACCGAGGGCTGCCTCGCCGAATGTAATCGGGATATCAAGATAAAGATCATCATCCTCTCTCTTGAACAAAGGGTGCGGTTTTACCGTAACCTCGATCCTCAGATCGCCCGGGGGGCCTCCTGCCTCCCCTGCTCCACCCATTCCCCTGAGTTTTACAATAGAGCCTGCAGCAACCCCTGCGGGGATCTTTGCATTTAAAGTCTCACCCTGCCGTGTTATGCCTCTTCCTCCGCATGACTTGCACGTACGTGTAACCTTTCTTCCGCTTCCGTCGCATGCCGAACATGTCTGAGCCATTCTGAAAAAGCCCCTTGACATCTGAATCTTTCCGCTCCCTTTGCACCTTTCGCATGTCTGAAAACTCTCGGCACCGCTGCCGTTGCATGTTCTGCAAGGGATATCCCTCGTGAGGGTTATAGGACGGGTAACACCGCTGAATGCCTCTTCCAGCGTAAGCTCAATTCCCATAAGCATGTCGGCACCCCTGCGGGGGATATTCTCGAACCCTCTGCCGGCCCCAAATATGTCCGAGAATACGTCTCCGAATCCTCCGAATTGAAATCCTTCCCTAAAGTCAGGCCTTCCGCCTTCATACCATGCGCCCTCTCCGAAAGGTGTCTTCCCAAAGCGGTCATATTCGATCCTTTTCTTTTCATCTCCGAGCACACTATAGGCCTCATTTATTTCTTTGAACTTTTGTTCGGCAGTCTTATCGCCGGGATTCAGGTCGGGGTGGTATTTGCGCGCAAGTTTCCTAAATGCCTTCTTTATCTCATCATGTAAGGCATTTTTGCTTATACCAAGTGTCTCATAATAGTCTTTTGTAGCCTGTGCCATATTGCCCTCTCAGTACCAATTCTATCACAATAAAAACAGAAATTGAGCACCAAACCATATCAATCTATAATATATATTCATATAATATTAATTGAGTCTAATATTGTCAACTAATGTTATTAGACGTCATTTATAAATTACAAGTGAACACCTGAATTCTATGATCAAAGTAAATGTTAATATGTTGTCATTCTGGCTTGTCCGGAATCATTCTTATTGTCCTACCGCATCTATACGTCTAAATAAAAAAAGATTCCCGACAAGCGGGAATGACAGATCACAAAGGACACGTTTGGGATTTTGTATCCTAATCAGCAATTCACTTTTAATTCGTAAACAGTTCACTTTTAAAAAATTGCTAACAGCATAATTATGTTACAGACATTTCTAAACTGGTAGAACATTGCAAATAAATTTACAATAAATTTTTTTTAATAAAAACTTGATAACTTCGCAGGATTCTGTTAAGGTATTTTTAGATTGGAAAAAAAATCGGTTAATCCAAAGGATTTTTGGGAGGAAAGGATAATCGGATGGGAGAAAAGTCGGTATGATTATCCGACTAAAAACCACCCATTTATCGAAAGATGGGCAGGCTTATTAAGCCATTCACTCCGGCATCGTATTAGTATAGCAAGGAATCTAATCATTCCCTTTATTGTGAATAAACGTGTTGTTGAACTGGGTTGTGGGTCAGGGATACTTGCTGAGGACTTTGTTAAGGCCGGGGCAAAGGAATATATAGGCGTAGACATTGCTGAAATCGCCATTCAATCAGCAGTCAAAAGATTTGTATCATCAAAATATGCTTCACAGATAAGGTTTCAAAGAGCAGATATAATAACAGAACTAAAATCAATGGAGGCAGATTTTGTTTTCTCTCTCGGGCTCCTTGATTGGTTCGAAAAAGATGATCTTAAGATTATCTTTGAAAAGACCAATGAGATTGATTTTCTCCATTCCATATCCGAAAAAAAACCGTGGGCATTACGGCAGATTCTTCATCGCATTTATGTTTACATGGCCTATGGCCACACAACAGCCTCTTACGTACCCCGGTATTATGATATCGCGGTGATAACTAAAATTGCTAAACCCTACTTTCAGAAACCCATTAATATTTACCGTAATAGGGAACTCGGTTTCGGGGCTTTTCTTACAACACTGCCATTGGGCCGTTAAGCTGTGAACATAGACATTTTATTGTCAGAGAAAAAGAGGCAAATTAAGGTCATCCTCTGTGCAGACGATTTTGGAATAGCTCCGGGTGTCAGTTCGGCTATCATAGACCTCATCAACCAAAAAAAAATAACGGCAGCTAGTTGCATGAGTATCAGTAAGTTCTGGCATGAGCATTCCCAGCATCTCCTGCCATTCAGAAGAAATATTGATGCTGGACTACATTTTACGCTAACAGGGTTTCATCCCCTTGGAGAAATGCCGATTCTTGCACCAAACGGCTATCTCCCAAAATATAGAGACCTATTAAAGCGGGCTCTAATTGGCGTGTTAGACCTCAAAGAGATTAAGGACGAGATGATCCGTCAACTGAATGCATTCGAGATCGCATGGGGTTCCTTACCTGATTTTCTCGATGGCCATATGTTTGTTCATCAACTGCCGGGTATACGAGAAGTATTGATTGATATCTACAGATCAAGACTTCAGGGGAGTGGTGCTTATATAAGGGTATATTCAACTCCGATTTCTGTGATCTTCCATCGCAGAGTAAATGTTCTTAAGCCCCTGTCGATAGGATATTTTGGCTGGCAATTGCAGAGACTGGCAGGAAATCATAAAATACCTGTCAACTCAGGTTTTAGCGGTATTTATGATTTTTCGTGCAAAGTGCCTTATAAAAAACTTTTTGAAAAGTTTTTAATCGGGATAGAAGATCGCAGTCAGATAATGTGTCATCCCGGGATTGTTGATGACGAACTTATAAAACTTGATGACCTGACAAGACAAAGGGAGGCCGAGTATATTTTTTTTCTCAGTAATGATTTCCTTGAGACATTAAAAAATGCCGGTGTTAAACTGGGGCGTTTTTATTAAGCCGCAGCTTTTTGGTATTATGTATATTCCAACGCACATCCTTTAACATAGGTTCACTCATGACACTCTGGTCAAACCATCCCTTCGCGCCTATTGATATTTGCCAATTCCTTTTCCCCTTTGGTATCTCTATCGTACCATTAAGGGGTGTCTTGTAAATAAGACTGCCGACTACATCATCGACCATATATGCAAAAAATCTCTCACCGCTTGCAGGATCGGTCAGCGTTATATACGGCTTCCAGATCGTCTTTATCTCCTGATAATAACCATTAAGTGATGCAGAAACCATTTCCCAATGAATAACAGTCCTATCATTAGAATGTTCCTCTTTGAGGTTGGTCAGAACCTTAATCCTTCCTTTTTGGACAGAGAAGATATAGAACTTGCCGTCTCTGTTATCTGCTTTGTTTTTGAAATCAACATTGAATAGTCCATCCTCTTTGAGGTTTAAAAATTCCACTGCCTGTTCTATGGGCTCAAGACGCATCCTGCTTATAGAGTTTCCGGAGGGATAGGCGCCTTTGAATTTTTTCAGTCGCGTCGGTAAGAAAAGGTATTTTTCATTAGCCTCTCCGATTGGCGGCAGATTAAAGGTGTGATTAAATAGTATCGGAAATCCTGATAATAAATGACGTATGTCCCGCACAACAAGCAGGTACATGCCTGGTTTTTGTAATTCTGCCGCTACTTTTGATACCTGTGTTACTCTGTCAGATTTATTTTGCCTCCACTCGTATAAAGCTGGATCCTCTGACCAATTCAGCCACCACCAGTAAATTTTTGAACTATACTCTTTCTTAGAAATACCTGCTGCAGAAATAAAATTAAGTATATCCTCGCGAATCTTATAATCAACAGCCCATTCGGATAATGCAACGGCAGTTGAATAAGCATTCTTAGCCGAAATTATCCATAATATCAATAGCATACCGCATAAAACCGGAATTATAAGTGCAAAGAATCCTTTTATTCTCTTGATAATCAAGCCAGCACCGCTGGCTGTAATAATATAAATTGCCGGAGCAAACGAGATCACATGACGATAGACGTAACCCATTCCCATCAAAAAAAAGATTAGCATTGGAAAGACAAAGAGGATAGTAATAATTTTTAGGTACAGCAGTTCTTTCTTATCTATATCCAGATGCCATATCCTTGTAAATGCAGAATAGAATATTAACAAACTAATAAACAGCAGTGATAGACGAATGATTTTGAGATACCTGTGGTTACTATAATCTACAATCCAATCAGATATCAGTTGAAACATGAATCTGACACTCTGCCAGGTTGGCGCATAATCAGGATGGGCACGATTTCTTTCAAGTATCAACCTTGTATTTGGAAATCCCTGTAAAATCTCTGTAATTATATATGGCATAAAGGGAATTAAAAACAATAAGACGGACAGCAAGAATGTACGTTTATTGATAGAGATTATTTTCTTTAAACTAAAAAAAACAGCTATATAAGCCACCAAAACCAAATAATAGCTGAAGTGAAACTGTACTAAGATAGATAACACAAGCCCTGATAGTATAACGGCTATTTTTGAACCATCCACAAAACCGCGCAAAACTAAAAAGATGAACAAAAAATAAAATACCAGAGACATAGAAGGGTGTACGGGCCAATATGCAAAAATTGCTACCACAGCAGAAGAACAGAAGAGCAGGATGCCGAGCAATGCCGAAATGCCATTCACGTATTTATTAAGGATTAACCAAATCAGCATTGCTGACAATATGAAGAATATCTTATTAAGGATTGCAAGTACTACAGGGCTGCCGCCTAATTTGGCAAATGGCGCCAAAAAGATATAAAGAAACCCTCCGGGCGTCTGCCCTCCAAAAAGGAGTTCGGGCCCCAGTGTTGGAAAATACTTAAAATTTCCGACATCCAGAGATCTAAGAAAATCCCTCTCCTCAAACATTCCCCATAAAAAAGAGGATTCCGAAAAAATCGTATAAATAAAGACCAAAAGTATAACGATGGAAAGAACCGTCCAGAGTAGTGACCTGTCCCGCTGTACCAGCGGTAAATCCTTATGGGGATGCTCACCATTCTCTGATATTCGTTGTATCCGCTCTTTCGATAGAAAACCTATCAGAAAATTCATGATCTTTAAAGCATTACATCGGACAGACGAGGATAAGCCCCATGGTATTATCGTTAAGGCTATTATTATTATCGAGAACGGCTGAGTAACTGCGAGAAGATAAATCGAAGAGAAAACAACGTACCTGATACCCATCAGAGAAAAAACCGCTTTATGAGTATCTTCTTTGCAAAATCTAATTTCAAGGAAATATGATACCGATATCAAAATTGCAAAGGTTATAAAGGCAAAAATATTTATGTATCTGTAAAGATACATATACATAAACTGTTTTGGCATAAAGTTTGAGTAAGGAAGCCCGTTACCTGCAATCTGATACAGCATTTGACCGATAAGATTTTCATCATAGCTTATCTTTATCGCATATTCGCCGGCTCCGTTAAAACAGCTTAAAGGGACTTCGATAAACGCTTTTATTCTTTTTTCCATTTCATTTAGATTTGTGGACCTGCTGTAATCAGGCATTATTTTGACTGTACAGGCTGCAGATCTCCAGCGAGTCATTGTACCCTCTAATTGCTGAATCTTTTCCGAAAGAATGTAGAGATTTTCAATGTTATATATCGCAGATCTAATTGCAAATGAGTCAGGATGTAATATTACCTCGCTTCCATTAGCGATCTCTAAACAACCGATTTCCGAACACACCCGTTGTGCAGTTGCATTTATTATAATAAAAGGGGAGGTTGGTAAAAACGGCAAGCCGAATCTAAGAAAATGAATTGCGAACAGCAGAATAAAAATATGAGTTTGCTTATTTTGCATGCAATCTCCGGTTAATTTTAATAATAGCCAATATAAATTATAGACAATAAATGGAGTGACCCCCATCGGTTAGACACAAATTACCTCTGAGGTTAGCAAGGTCTGACGGTTTATGTTTTCATTCTTTGCCACCATGGTAGTTACCTGAACGAAAGGGATACCCCCTTTGTCTTATTATATAACGGATTATATTATTAGCCGCCCATGAAAGTCCACGTCTGTTATGAAACACATAAGAATTCATTACTATGAAGTTTATTATAAAACAGGTAATATCCGAGAGCAGCTTACCTAAATAAATGGACAAACCTATCACGTTGACGAATAGATAAAATAATCCTAATGACGTAAAGTAACTGAAAATGTAAAGCAGTATAAACCGCCGTCCTTCGACTGTGATATGCCGGGTATTTTCTGATGAAAAGCTCCAGTATCGATTGGCAGTGAATGAAAACAGTCCACCAGTAATCCTGGCAGTTGCCTGAGAAAGCATATTTGCCCCACCGCTGAAATGAATGATCATAAATACCAACCAATCAGCTGCTGCAGATCCCAAAGCTACACTGCAATATTTTATAAATTTTACAGCTGCATTTAATAAACTCATTATTTTGCCATCCCCAATATCACTTCCGAGGCGCCTTCTGCACCATTTTTTACTCCGGATAGTTTACCGTATGCTTCATGAAAGCTACTGTTCGCTGCTATAGTTTCTATTATCTTATCCTCGTAGTTATTCTCATTAGCCATTATTCCAACCCCGAGGTGTTCTACAGTGCGGGCATTAATCCACTGCTCCGCATGGTTTGGCACAGGTATGACTATCATGGGCTTACGCATATAAAACGCCTCGCTTACAGCAGAAAAACCGCCGTTAACAACAACCAAATCAGCGTCTCTTAAAAGAGGAAGGGAATCCTTGACCTTCCCATGATAAAAGATATTATCCTTCGCTTTAAAATCTGGTGGGGCATTCCTGCCAACTATGTCAATACGAAGCGGATAATCAGTTCTTTTCAATAAAACCGGAGAGGCAAAGGTGGAACCACTTAACAGGGGGGGGGGGGAGCATTATGCAATGTAGGGCTTATAACCCTATCAGGTATGAACCTATGAAAACAGTAGTCCATTAATTCTATCGCATAAAATTGCGGTTTTATTGCTGCAGGACGGTCTTTGAACATATAATATGAATGATAAATCACATCAGAATTATTCAGGGCTACAATTGGAACGCCTGCCTTTTTAAATGGGGTGTAAGAGTAAACTGAGTCTATAACTGCCACCTCAGGTTTGAATTCGGTTATCACTTTTTTAATCTTTTTGGAGTTTCTGTTTATTGTGTCCTGGAGCTTACCAAGAGAGAGAATAGTCTGCAAAACGCTCAACTTGCCATCTTTTTTACCATAATAAAGAGCTTCTATATCATGAATATTGTCTACTTCAGAACGATCCTGAAAATACCACAGGCCATTTCCAGAGGTTATGACTTCGATCTTCGCCCCTTTATCTTTTAAATATTGAATTACCGCATGACATCTTGTTGAATTGCCCAAACCAAGGCCATTTACCAGAAAAAGTATTCGCTTTTTCACTTTGTCTCTAATTTCATAATAAGTGAGAATGGAACTAATTTTTGAATTTTAATCACTTTCCACATACCATTTTCAGCCATAACTCTCAATTGTTGGGAATCGAAAAGTTGAACATTGAGACCATGTAATTTATGATAGAAGCGATATAGCCTTCCCCAGAATCCAACAACAGGCGCAAGAACTACCATAATTCCTCTATCATTCATATGGTTTTTAGCATTTTGCAGAACTCTCTGCGGGTTACTCGTAAACTCGAGTATCCCGGCGCAGATAATAATATCAAACTTTCTATTAAGCTGAATTGTTTCGGCATTACCGACAATACCTGTAACATTCGCTTTTGGCAGTTGATTTATCATCTCACGAGAAATATCAACCGCAGTAACCTCTTTCACACCACCACACGAAAGAAGCAGTCTGGTATAAAAGCCTGCCCCGCATCCCAGATCCATAGCATATAATCCGTCTGTCTTACCTATTAAAGATGAAACAATACCTGCTTCCTTCTTCCTGAACCATGACCACGGCAGCCTGTTACTTGCCATATTATAACCGCATGCCTGACAGTCAAAAAACGTTGTAACGCGATTCAGATTTTTATCTTCCGTAATATTCAGCTAATTCCTCCATGAAGTGCACAATTGGGACACCCTCGTTAGGGACTACCGCAAAATAACTCTGATTCCCTCCGCACAAAGATATTTGTATGGTTAATTATTGATTAAGAAGATGTGTATTGTCAACAAAAAATAATAGTAATGTTATTAGACGTTCATTCTCGACTAAAAATTTCTCTTTTGCTATACTTATTCACGAGGCGCAGCATGGATATTTTTAGCGATTATCAGACCTTTTTTTGTTTTGCCTCTTTGGCAAAGAGGGGTTAGGGGAGATTTATTGAAAATTTATTTATTCAAAAATCCCCCTTCATCCCCCTTTGCCAAAGGGGGAATATAAGGACACCCCACAGCAGAGACTGTGGGGTATTGAAAAACTACTAATAAATCCTTATGGAAGAGAAAATATTCAAAGAATTTCTCGAGAAAAAAGGGCTTAAATTTACAAAAGAGCGGGCATCCGTTCTCAAGGAGGTATTTTCAAATCACGGCCACTTCGACCTCGACGCTCTCTTGATAAAAATGCGGCGAAAAGGGATAAGGGTATCGAAGGCATCCATCTATAGAACCCTCCCTCTGCTTCTCGAATGCGGTCTTGTAGAGCAGGTTGAAAAAGTCGACAAACATGCCCATTACGAACATACGTTCGGACACGGGCATCACGACCATCTGATATGTATAAAATGCGGGAAAGTAATATCACTCTTTTCGGAAAAGCTTGAGAAACTGCAGGAAAGCCTTTGCAAAAAAGAAAAGTTTAAATGCATCACACATACCCTTGAGATAAGAGGATATTGCGAAAGATGCGGATCAAGTGCCCGATAAAAACATTTGCATTTGAATTTCAAAACGTAATATAATTTTTACGAGTTTAGAAATAATCAAAGGAGGTGAATTATGCGAAAGATACTTTTTATATCTCTCCCGCTGCTGTTTATTTTTGTACTGGCACAAAATGTTATAGCCGATCCTATAGATGATATCGCACATCGCCTGAAAGTACTTCAAGATCGGCTTAATGAAGGGAAAATATCAGGTGAGCTTGCCCCGCCTGAGGCCAAAAGCCTGCAGAAGAGGCTCGACGATTCAAAAAGACATTTTGAGAAGGTAATAAGGAGAGTTCCCCCACCGCCGCCGCCTAAGATTAACGAATTTAATCGCAAACTCGATGTCCTTGAAAAAGATATTTTTAAGAAAAAACATAACCCGGTGAAAAGATAAACTAAAGGGAGCCGTTATCAAAGGGAACCTTGTTTTTAAAAATAAGGTTCCTTTTGTGTAAACTATAAGGGCTAAAACTTTCTAAAAGCGAGGTGGTACGGATGCCGGAGATCATGGATGGTAAAAGGCTTGCCGAAGAAATAAAGGCAGAGGTACGAAAGGATGTCGGGATGTTGAACGAGCGTGGGTTCGATGTCGGCCTTGCAGTTGTACTCGCCGGTGACAATCTTGCCTCTGAACAGTACTTTCTCGCAATTTTAAGGGCATGCAAGACCGTAGGAATTACGGCATACAAATACAAATTCCCCGACACTGTGACGATAAACGAGCTTTTGAATATAATTCACAGCCTTAACGCCGATGAAAGGATCAACGGTATTCTGGTCTTGCTTCCTCTACCGCAAAGGATAAACGCCAGAAGGGTTATAAATTCTATAGCGCCGGAAAAGGATGTCGACGGACTGGGTGCAATATCCGTGGGAAGGCTCGCAGCAGAGGAATCGACATTCCAACTTTTTAAGGATGAGTATATCGAGGCCGTAGAAGAATGTAAGTTCATGCCTACACTTTCAAGTTTTATCCCGTGTACACCTTTCGGTGTAATACGACTCCTCGAATATTATGATATCGGCCTGAAAGGGAAGCATGCCGTTGTAATCAGCAAAAGTCTTGCAGTCGGAAAGCCCCTTTCACACATGCTCCTTGCAAAAGAGGCTACTGTTACGGTATGCCACAGGGAGACAAAGAATCTTTCCGCAGTAACAAGGCAGGCAGATATCCTATGCACGGCAACAGGTCAGCAAGGACTCATAAAGGGAGACGTGATTAAGGCCGGGGTTATTATTGTCGATATCGGAATAAAGGTCCTCGGTGACGGCAGGATTGTAGGAGATGTTGATTTTGATTCGATAAAGGATAAGGCATCCTTTATAACGCCGGTGCCCGGCGGTGTCGGGCCTGTAACAATAGCAATGCTCCTTGAGAATACCGTTAAATCAGCCAAAAGAAGTAAATTCCTTAAGAGTCCTCTGATGATGTAGTCACGATATCTCGACTCATCTTAAGGGTTGAGGGGAAGGAAGAATAGTTTTAAGCAAAGACTAATCTACCTTTTGGTTCGGGGATAGGGCGGCCTAATTCTTTTGCAGTCTCTATCCATTCATTTATAATGACCTCAACATTAGCAAGAGCCTCCTGATATGTGTTCCCGTCTGCTGCACAGCCGGGTAACTCCGGCACTTCTGCAAGGAATGCCTGATCCTCTCGACTCCAATAAATTATTACTTCGTATTTGTACTTACTCATCTCTTTGTTCTCCTAATCTGTATTTCAATATCAGGTTTTGCACTTGCTTAACCTGATAAGGCTTTGATTTCCCACTTTTAGGCTGTAAGTTAAGTATTTCTTCAATACTGTCCTGTGTAAATATATGATGGCTACCTTTAACCCTCATAGCGAAACCTAAATGTTTTAACAGACTGCATAAATCTTCGAATTGAATATTAGCATCAGAAGTGCCGCTTAAAATCTTGAGCAGGAGTTTCTCATGCTTACCCATTGCTTCATTTTATCAGAAATTAATGGTTAATTGATTATTTTTATTTGATCCTTCTTGAATCGATTTGAATTGATGCTTTCTTAATTATTGAGAAATAGCCGGCATTCAAGCCGTAGCGTAAAAATTTCTTGCTTTTTTATTAACGGATTTAGTTATATAAACGCAGTTGCAATAGTTGAAGGGTTATGTGCGGGAAACCCCAAACAGCCGAAAGCTGCTTAATCTCTTGGAGGGAAGAGAGAAACAGTTATAATAAATGCAGAGGTAAAATTGCTAAGTCAGCGGCATCCGATATTCTATTTTCTATCAGTCTGGATTTATCGAATCAGGCGTTATTTTGTTTGGGTATTTGGTGGGAAAATGTATAGTGAAAGACGCCAGTTGGACAAGCTTCTATATAATGTGAAATCTCATAACTCGGTACTTATCAGAAAGTTAGGCGAATCCGAGATGTATTTGCAATATAACAAAATTAAAAACCTTGAAATAGCAATAAAGGCTATAAACGGAATAGTTATCATGCCCGGCGAAACATTTTCATTTTGCAGGTTGGTTGGTTTGCCTACCCGAAGAAAAGGGTATGTGGAGGGCATGGAAATCTCTCAGGGTATCCCAAGGCCGGGGATTGGCGGCGGGATATGTCAGATTTCAAACCTGCTCTACTGGTTGGTACTTCATAGCGATTTAACTGTAACGGAAAGGTCTCATCACGGGTATGACCCATTCCCGGATAATAATCGGGTTTTACCGTTCGGAAGCGGGGCAACCGTGTTTTATAACTATATTGATTTGCAGGTATGTTTTTGAGAAAAACCCCGAGTTCATAGAAAAAGAGGGACAGTATTTTCGCAGCAATGAAATATGGCGTACAAAAATGTTGAGACGCGGCGGCCAATTTATTACGCAAGAGCTTGTGGTAAAAAACTATGCAAGGGTCAAATATATTCCAGAGCAATATAAAAAGAGCGAATAAGTGAGCTATATCCCAGCTAAAAATCACGAGACATTTTTTTCTTGATAAAACTATGGGAAATATGAAAAATAGGTTACTACTTTACAAGGGGGAGTTATGAAGAAAATAGCGATTATATTCGTTGTACTTCTGCTTGGTATCTCTCTATTATTTATTGTCATTTCGAAGTCTCGTGTAGCTCAAGAGGCTGCTGCTACCGACTCTAAAAATGCTGAATTTCAGAAATTGCAGGCTGAATTGAATAGCATAGATTCCAAGCAGTCTATAGTAGTTGTCTTTCAAAAGACAGGACTTCAAGGTCTTACTCCAGAAGACATTTTTGTTACTCTTCAATCATATAGTTATCATTATACAGACGACAGCGGCAAACCCAAGGCGTATGTTATCGCAAGATGCTCTATGGATATTAGTAAATTTAAAGGAAAAGCTGAAGAACTGCGAAAGCATATACCATCTCACTTCGAAATAGAACTGCCTCCTTCTAACTGGATTTTTGTAGCGAAGTTTGATCCGGAAAAACACAAGCTCTCGCCAGCCGGACTTTATGATGGTTCTCTTAAACCACTTTTAAAGTTTGTGGAACTTCGCAAAGATGCACCGGAATATTTCCTATTGAGTATCAATGCAGAAGACTGTGATGGTTGCGTACCTGATGATATAGAAAGCAATATGCTGCTTTATGGGTATGATCGTGTGAATAAGAAAAACTATAGTATTTTCAGACATCCTGTTTATAAACACGGTGGAGGGGAATCAGTAGAAGGAACTGAAGATTATATAGACCGCTCGGAGATAACATGGTCGGACTGGATAAATAATGAATACCGTGAAGTAATTGTCGTTACAAAAAGAAAAATCGGACAATTTCACGATAAAGGAAGAGATACGGAATTTAAAGTAAGAGAGGAAATATATAGCTGGAAGGATAACGAGCTATATCTGGCAGAACAGATTGACGATGGAAAGGTTGTTCTAACCCGTGCAGACAGTATACGATTATATCAGGTTAGGAAAATACGGGATGAGGTGGAACAACAGAAGTCATCGGGCAAACGGCCTTCGGATGAATTAATTATAGGACTAATTGCTTTTTTGGGGGACTCAAATCAAATAATAATGTCAGAGGCTAAGCAGGAAATAAGGGCATATGAAGCTCACATTAGTTCTTATTATAAAGGAGAAATCGGCAAGGCCGTCATCAATGCCCTCCTTCAAAAGATAGTAAAAGGAACTTCAAGTGAGAGGAAAAACGCCCTCGATGTTACACCCCCAGAGATAGCACAACATCTGACGCCTGAAGATGTAAAGGTTCTTATATCATCTGCCGATGAAAAGAGGACTGATATAAGATTGTTGAGATTTTTGGGTTACACCGGAAATAAAGATGTACTACCTTCTCTCATTAATGCATTGGAGGGTGAGCTAAGAAAGGAGTCTAAAAAAGAATCCGGTGGGTGCGATGCCGGCAATATTTTGTATGGATTAAGAGCTTTAGCTGAACATGGTGTTCAATTTTCGGAAAATGATATATCGGTGATAAAAAAGGCTACCGCTTCTCCAATGTATTGCTATGATGGCGAGGTAGCCGAGGATGCAAATGAAGTGTTGAAAATTTTGAAAGGCTCGGAAGTAAGATGATGCATAAAGATAGGAAGAACTGACTTGATTCGGTCTACAGAAGAAAAGAGATATACTGGATTCAGGCTTGCGGATTACAGGAATGACAGACAAACAAAAGGAGGGATGTCTGATGTGTAAGAAAATTCTATCAGTAATCGTGTTTTCAATTTTTTTAGTAGTTTTTGCTTCTACAACGCATGCCGGTAATTGGAACGGCTGGATATATCAGAATCCGTATCCGACAAAGAATACTCTCCTTGCAGTGAAATTCATTACACCTCAGAAAGGGTGGGTTGTGGGTGAGCATGGGACGATTCTTTATACAGAAGATGGAGGAGAGAATTGGGAGGCACAGGAGAGTGGGATAGAAGAAGATTTAAAGAGTGTAACTTTTGTGAATGAAAAAGTCGGCTGGACAGTGGGAAATGGAGGGGTGATAATCCATACCGAAGATGGAGGAAAGAAATGGGAGAGGCAAGGCGAGAGCAAAACAAATAGCAGTATCCTTGAACTTTTAGGTGTAAAAAAGTCGAAGAAACAACGCAGAGACAACCATATTGTCTTTTTCTTAAATGAAAATGAAGGATGGGTCGGTGGCGATAACGGGACGCTGCTTTCAACTCGTGATGGAGGAAGGACATGGCACAAGCAGGAATTTGGAAGATTCATAGATATAGCCGGCGTCTTTTTCATAAATTCAAACACAGGCTGGGTTTTGGCAGAAGGAAAGATTTACAGGACAAAGGATGGTGGGAAGACTTGGGAGTCAAGTGAATTGCCGACAGTCAGGATTTACACGGGTGGCTATGCAACACCTATAGATCATCGCTGGCACGGGAGCGTTTATTTTTTAAATGAGAAAAAAGGCTTTGCTGCTGTTGGATATAACAGCATCTTGGTTACAGAAGATGGAGGAAAGACATGGATAGCAAAAGATGTTTCAGATTCTGTTGATAGGCTTGCATTCACGGATGAAAAGAACGGCTGTATGGCTGCCTCTAGTATTCTCTGCACAAATGATGGGGGAAAAACGTGGAAAGAAAAGCTAGGGGTCAAGCCCGGTAAATGGGAGACGATAGAAGGGTTCCAAGTATCTCTCTGGGGACTTTCCTTTGCTGATCAAACGACGGGCTATTCTGTTGGAATGGATGGTCAGATATTTAAAACTGAGGATAGAGGAAAGACTTGGAAAATAAAGAGCAGAAAGGGAGATCGGTATAGTTATTTTTTAGATTCCCAAATAGGGTGGAATACACAGAACGATTATAAGCAGAGAAAAAGCCGTATTATTAAAACAGAAGATGGAGGAAGAACATGGAAGGTTCAAAAGACATTTGATTATCCTGTAGATATTAGGTTCTTTTTTATCAACTCCTCGACAGGATGGGCAGTTGGAAATGAATGGGGACACGACCGTTCAGGCAGCAAGCTCTTAAATAGTTTTATTCTAAATACCAATGATGGTGGACAGACATGGGAATCTCAGTTTCAAGAGAAATCTGGACAAAAAGGTATTTTTCAAGAGAAAACCAGTATCACTGATGGATTATTTGATATCTTTTTAAGAAATTCGACTACAGGTTGGGTAGCAGGCTCGCAGGGTGTTATTCTTCATACAAAAGATGGAGAGCATTGGATAATGCAAGAGAGCGGAACAAAATTGAGGTTAAGAAGGGTTCAATTTATTGACGCCAAAAGGGGATGGATAGTAGGGAGTAAAGTAACCGAAGGAAACGGGACAGCAGTTATCCTTTATACAAACGATGGTGGAGAACACTGGCAAATTCAATGGAAGAAGAAAACCGACTGGCTGGGGTTACACGACTTGCAGTTTACAGACGAAAACAACGGATGGGCAGCAGGACAAATCCATGAATATAGCGACGATGGCATCTTTGTACAGACAAAGAATGGTAAAACATGGACAGAGAGGGAGTTTAAGAAAATCTATTTTGAAAAAATATTTTTCCTTGATAAAAACCGTGGTGTAATTTTAACAAAAAAAGGACAGATGCTCATAACACGAGATGGTGGGAAGACATGGGCTAAGCAAAGGATGCCTATTCGTAGGTATCCATGGCATGTCTCAGAAATATTTCTTGAAAAGAAAATAGATAAATAGGTTTTATAGGAGGTGCTTATGCATAAAAGATTTCTTATTTCAATATTGGTTGCTATTCTTTTAACGATTACGCTCTCGTCTGCCTACGCAGCACCCGATAAAGACAGCAATGTTGATATTTTTGTCTGGCCGCGTTACTGGCAGTGGGAGGAGGCAAAAGAAAAAAATAACGGGGAAATGGCATGGAAGAATGATGCTTATGCAGGTAGATTGTTAGGTGAATACTGGAAACCATTTTATAAGAATGGTTGTCTTGTATCTTCTCTATCAATGCTATTTAATTATTACGGGCTGAGCTTCATACCTGATTACTATCACAATACAGAATTGTGCAAAGACACAGAATTCTCTAACTATTGCTCTGAAAGGGGCATACTATATTCAGAAACCGATCCGGGAAACCTTAATAGATGGTTAACCGATAACGAAGTTTATCAAAATAAGTGGCTAATATTCGATTACCTTCTTGCAGAGGAAGTTATGAGACGATTCTGGCGTTATAAGGATGAGTGGGGCGGGAAATGGGCAATCAGACCGAATTTTAAGTGTTATCCAATAGGTAAGTGGTTTGATGAAGGGTGCTACAAAGTAGACTGGTCCGACCCAATGGCACAGCAGCTTCTGGATGAGGACCTCAAGAATAAAAGACCCGATATAATGAAGATAAAGTGGACAGACAAAGATGGAGATGATCATGATAACCACTTTGTTCTCATTGGAGGTTATGACTGGGATAAGGCGGCTTCCGAAACAAGTTCCGAAGACTATAGTCCCGAAGACTATTACCGTGCCTATGATCCGAATGTGGCCTACTCTCTCAATAAGTCACAATATGGCAGATACATGTCTTA
>JACQXD010000004.1:0-4456 GCA_016208875.1 Nitrospirota bacterium | reverse complement strand
GAAGTAATCATGAGAAGCTTCGCCTTGACCGTTTCACAGGAGATTCATTTTATTTTGAAGGTTTTTGGAAACATGTTGTATCAATATTGGGCTTATCTCCAATAGAACTGCAAGTCATCAACCAAAATGGAAAGACAACAGGTTATGACCCAGCAACAAGGACGAGGGTTGTCAATATTCCCAAAACCTCTTATAGTGAGGAATCCGAGCCTTCCATCGAGTCCGATTCATCGGAAGACCCTGCAAAGGTTCTTTTTATGAATGTATCTTCCGGCAACTACATTCTTAAGATATATGGAACAGGCGAAGGTGAATACACAGTTAAAATACGAAATATAGGAGATGATGAAATCACAGAACTTGATCCGATTACAGGCACTGCTTCTACAGGCATGACCGAAACATATCGCCTCCAGATTCCCAGCACAGGCGAAATAACATTATCCAACACCAACCAATCCCCCACTGCCAATGCCGGAACCGACCAAACCGGCGAGCAGAGTTATGAAATCACTCTCGATGGAAGTGGAAGTTCTGACCCTGATGGAGACCCTTTAAAATACACATGGAGTTTTATATCAAAACCATCCGGCAGCACAGCATCTCTTTCCGATTCGAGTTCAAAAACCCCTACATTTACCCCTGACCTACAAGGGACATACGTCATTCAACTCGTAGTCAACGATTATTTTACAGATAGCAGTCCTTCTACAGTTACGCTTACAGTCACACCGATCCAGAGCAGGATTTCGGTTACACCAAATTTTTCAACTCCTCTGAGTGCAGGCTCAAGCAGTATATCATTCGATCTAAATAACATCGGCAGGCTTAATGTAGCCTCCGGCTTAATTGATATGACACTCAAAGACCCTGATGGAAATGTCATTTCTACCGGAAGTAAGACATTCACCCTATCAACAGGGCAATCCATGACAGTAAGCATTCCGGTCACAATTCCATCCTTGAAATTCGGCAATTATTCATTGATCTATTCACAATCGGATGAAACAAAAACCGGCAGTTCGACAACTACAACGGTTGTCAACTCGGTCTCGGCTGCTTTTACCTTTGATAAAACCTCATATAAGGTTAGAGAGACTGCAAATCTCACTCTTGATTTAACCAATACAGGAAAGTTTAATCTCGACCCTTCGACAGGCTCAGGAGTGTCAGTGTCAGTGAACAGTGTCGGGTATACGAATACTCAAACAGTGTCAGTGCCAAATAGCTTACAGCTTTCAGCTAATAGCTCTCAGCTAACTTATTCAATACCAATTCCTGAGACAACTACGGCAGGACAGCATGATGTGAATGTAACATTGATGCTTCCATCTGGAAGTTCTACAACTCAAAGTTCACAATTCACAATTCCTGATTCATCATTAAATATTTCATATTCAGGAGCAACATCTCTTACAGCGGGGGAAACGATAAATCTGAAAATCGAGAATACAGGCGGAGTTGATACAAGTTATACAACCAGATAAAGACACTTGCAGATATTCAAATCCCATCACAGACAATCAGTGGCTCAGCGTTTTTGGATTTACAAGTCAAAGACGACAAAACTTCAAAGGTGTCTAATCTTTACGAGACCTTGGAAATCACGGGTTTTTTGACTGCAAGTTTACAGACAAATACGGATAAGGATGTTTATCTTAATACGGAGGCGATAATAGGAATATCTACCATCCTGAATGGTCAGTTCGGAATTGAGAATGGAAGCTTAAAAATTACTGTGAGCGGAATGAAGACTACGACAGGAGAGTTTCACACGATTGTTGGAGGATATGGTAATAAAGCCGAGCAGTTTTCCCATCCAGTAAGTATTGCAGCAAGCCTTGATGGTTATATATATGTTGCAGAAGCTGGTAACTGCCGTGTCCAAAAGTTAGACGGCAATGGAAACTTCGTAACAAAATGGGGAAGCTATGGTAGCGGAAACGGACAGTTTGCTTATCCACAACGGTTAGCAATAAGTTCTGATGGTTTTATTTATGTAGCAGATTTCGGTAATAATCGCATACAGAAATTCGACGGCAATGGAAGCTTTATTACTGTGTGGGGTAGTAAAGGAAGCAGTGACGGGCAATTCCGTGGTCCGGACGGTATAGCAGTTGGTACTGATGGTTCTGTATATGTGGCAGATACCTATAACCACCGCATCCAGAAATTTGACAGTAATGGAAACTTTATTACTAAATGGGGAAGCTATGGCAGTGGTGATGGGCAGTTAAATCATCCCTTTGAGGTAGGTACAAGTGCTGATGGATATATATATGTAGCAGATACAGGAAACAATCGAATTCAAAAGTTCGACAGTAATGGAAACTTCGTAACAAAATGGGGAAGCTATGGTAGCGGAAACGGACAGTTTGCTTATCTTTACGGTGAGGTAAATACTGATATTGATGGCTTTGTGTATGTAGCAGATACAGGAAACAATCGAATTCAAAAGTTTGATAGCAATGGGAATTTTATTGCCAGGTGGGGAAGTTATGGTAGTGGTGATGGGCAGTTTAAATATCCACGTGGTATAGTCGTTGATTCCAACGGTTCTGTTTATGTAGCAGATACCTATAACCACCGCATTCAGAAAATGACTCCAGCTACAGGCGGCACTGAAAAACTTTTCGAGACTACTATCCCCATCACCCAATCCGCAAACACATCCCAAGACTATACAACCAACATCGGCACTCTGAACACCACAGGCAAGCTGTATCTCAATGCCGAATTAAAGAACAGTCTGGGTCAGACAATAGCAACTGATGAATATCCATTCTATATTGTCGAAGGAAACACAGTTCTTTCATTCAGTGCAGATAAAAAGGTTTACAAGCCTAATGAAACAGTAACGATAACAGGAGAAGTGCAGAATCTTTCATCAATTACGGCATCAGCCCTCAGCCTTCAGCTTTCAGCCAACAGCCAAAATTTATACAATGTGCCAGCTAACAGCAGTCATCCTTTCACAATAACAACGACTTTCTCAACTGAAGGTACATATACGCTAACAGGCAAAGTTACGCAGAGCAATTCTACCCTCGTTGAGATAAATGACCAGTATGAAGTGGCACAACCGAAAGCAACTACAACAGTGACAATGCCGGAAGTGGTAGGGAATGAGGCTTTTGATATAAATGTGGAGATGAAGAATGAAGGAAAGATAGAGGCAAATGTAGATTGCGGAATGCGGAATGCGGAATTTGAAAATTCACAACAGATAACAATCCCTGCGGGAGAAACGAAAACATTACAATATAGCCAGCAGATTACGGGTGATACGACTTATACCTTTACGTTCACCGGTGATTTGGAGCAGACGGTAACAAAGACAGTTGCCTACGGCTTAGGTGTCAGTGTCAGTGCCAGTGTCAGTGAAATCTATCCGGAAGGAAGAATAGCGATACCTATAACTATTACGAATACAGGACAGCTTGACACGACGATAGATGCACGATACACGATGCAGGATGCAAGTAACAACATAATTCAGGATATAACAAAAACATATTACATTCCAAAAGATACAAGCACGACTGATACGTTGTACTATGATCTTATGGAAGGAAGCTACCAGCTTTCAGCAATCAGCTATCAGCCGTCAGCCAATGCAACCGCAAGTTTCTCTGTTATAAAAGAGAATAAGGTAGATATGACGGTGGCTGCCGGTACACAGATAAACAGCATAATACCGGTAACTGCTACCCTCACGAATAAGGGCTATAATGAGATAACCGGAAGTATTGCGGTATCTGTTATAGATAATCAGGAAAAGGTCATCTGGCGAGGAGAGACAGAGGTAACTGCCCTCAAGTCTCAAGCCTCGATGAACTATACAGTTAATGTAAACACAACCGGTATGACCGCCGGAGCGTATAAGACGAGTATTGTTCTTTATAGCTCATCTGGACTGCAGCTTGCATCAAGCGAAACTCAGATCAGAGTCTTGGGACCAATATTCGAGATTACCTCTCTCCCCGAATATCCTGCATTTACCGCAGGCAAAGAGGCAACATTAAGCTTTACCGTAAAGAATACGGGAACTCTTGAAGGCACAACGAGTTTCTCGGTAAAGGCAATGGATGTATTAAATCAGTCCATAACCGAATCATTGAAATCGGGTGAGGAGAAATCATTTACCTTTAACTTTACCGTGCCTGAAGATTCGGAGGAGAAGGACTACTATGCCGATTACACCCTAACCCCTGTTAATTCTCAGGGGGCAAGCGGGCAGGTAAAATTCCATATAACCCAGGTCAATGTCGAAGTGACGGCCTCCCTCGATAAAGAAGCATACAAAGACGGAGACACTGCTCTTGTAACACTGACAATCTCAAAGCTCTCACAGACAGAAGACGGTACATATATGGCAATCGTACGCTATAGGTCAAATCCTGTAATGCAATCGTTTATGTTGTCATCTCAGCCGAGTACGCTTACCTTCTCCGTA
>JACQXD010000186.1 GCA_016208875.1 Nitrospirota bacterium | reverse complement strand
AATGCCGCCGATACCGATAATCGGGATTTTAACCGCTCTATATGTCTCGTATACCATTCTCACTGCAATGGGTTTTATGGCAGGGCCAGATAGACCACCTGTAATATTACCGAGTTTCGGTCTTCTTGTTCGTATATCTATAGCCATACCCGTTATCGTGTTTATCAGAGAAACAGCATCTGCACCGGCGTCTTCCGCGACCTTTGCCATGAGAGCAATGTCCGTCACATTGGGAGAAAGCTTAACAATGAGGGTAAGAGCGGTTTTTTTTCTGACTGCACTGACGACCTGAAATATAACCTTCGGGTCGGTACCGAATATGCACCAGCCTGCTTCTTTATTCGGGCATGATATATTCATCTCAAGACCGTGAATGCCTTGTTCGGAACTCAACCTTTCTGCTGCTTCGGCATACTCTTCGATGGAGTCCCCAAAGAAATTGACGATAACAGAAGTATCGAACTTTCTGAGAAACGGCAGTTTATCCTTTATAAAACTCGCTATCCCGATATTTTGCAATCCAATTGCATTCAACATCCCAGCCGGTGTTTCTATAATTCTTGGAGGAGGATTACCATCCTTTGGAAGAAGAGAAATTCCCTTTACGACGACTGCACCAAGCTTACTTAAATCAACGAATTCGGAATACTCCTCTCCGTAGCCGAAGGTTCCTCCGGAAGCAGTAATAACCGGATTCTTAAGTTTTAGTTTGCCTATGTTTACAGTCAAGTCCATGATATCAAAGACATAGAGGGCATAGGATTACCTTTTCGCTCATTCTCGGTCTTCGACCTCCGAGGCATTTTGCTCTTTATTTATCAAAAACATTCTCTCTGAATATCGCAAAATGAAACCGCTCGAAGGCAATCCTATGCCCTCTGCTAATAAAATATCTTTTACCACACAATTTCCTCTATCGGAAACACCGGTCCTTCTTTACAAACCCTCTTATACCCTTTTTTTGTTTTTACCGCACAGCCCAGACATGCACCGACACCGCATGCCATATTTTCCTCCATAGAGATATATCCCTTAATCCCTTTTTCCACGGCAATCTTTGATACGGCTTCAAGCATAGGTGTGGGCCCGCAGGCATAAATTAGCTGATAGCCGATAGCTGATAGGTGAGAAGCCAACAATTTTTTAAAAGTATCAACAACCGTACCCTTTTCACCTATAGAGCCGTCGTCAGTGCTTATAATAACTTCTCCCGCCATTCTCCTCAATTCATCTAACATAAGGAGTTCATTTGCAGTTCTTCCCCCGTAAAAAAGAATGGCATTATTCCCAAGTTTCTCGACCAACGGAAATAATGACGCGATTCCGATACCTCCGGCAATAAGCAACGGTGTAAGGTTTTTGCCGGGCAAGGGGTAGCCGTTACCGAGAGGGCCGAGCATATTAACAATCTGCCCCTTCTTCATCTGTCGCATCCTCTCGGTTCCTTTGCCTTTAATTCTATAAAGAAAGTACACTTCTCCCGCGAATCTTCTGAACACGCTGAAAGGCCGTTTTAATAACGGGTCATAAGAGCAGTCGGTCCCGATCATATAAAACTGACCTGGGATAGGATGCTCTGAAAATTCATGGGGAGTTAAAATGAGGAGGTTATGATTTCGATTTGCAGGACTGTTTTCTATTATCTCTGCCCTGAAGTATCTACTCAAAGCTTATCTCTAATATCTCGTATTCCATAGTTCTCGCAGGCGCCTTGATCAGTGCGGTATCGCCTACTTCTTTACCGAGCAATGACCTGCCTACGGGAGAACTTATGGATATCTTTCCCTTTTTGACGTCTGCCTCATCAGGACCTACAAGCATGAACAAATATTCTTCATCTGCTGCTATGTCCAACACCTTGACTTTTGCGCCAAAGGCAGCCTTTGACTGATTTATCTTTGAGATGTCGATTATTTCAGCAAGGGACAGTTTTGACTGCAGTTCCTGTATCCTCCCCTCCATAAATGACTGTTTTTCCCTTGCAGCATGGTATTCCGCATTTTCTGAAAGGTCGCCATGGGCGCGCGCCTCTGCTATTGCCTTTATATTCTTGGGCCTCTCAACCTTCAAAAGCCGCTCCAGTTCTTCCTGCAACTTCTGATAACCCTCACGCGTCATCGGTACTCTCTGCACCACTGCTATTCCCTCCTTACCCTCTTTGGCAAAGAGGGGTTAGGGGAGATTTATTGAAAATTTATTTATTCAAAAATCCCCCTTCATCCCCCTTTGCCAAAGGGGGAATATAAGGACACCCCACAGCAGAGACTGTGGGGTATTGAAAATTTAATCAATAGGAACTTCAGAAGGCCGGATATATTCAACAGCAGCCGTCGCCCTTATCGCCGCTGCATCCACAGAAGGGTTCTCCTCCATAAAGCATACTGTTAATTATGGCGGCAGCACATCCGACTCCCGAATTCACGGTAATCGCACCGAATTCGCAGTTGTTGGCACAGGCCCCGCATTCCATGCAGAGGTCTCCATCCGTAACAATCGCTTTTTTGTCCTGCAGCTTAAAGACTCCGCGAGGGCAGACCTCAATACACATGCCGCAACCCGTACATTTTTCAGGAAAGAATTTTAAAGTTGTTACACCTACCAGATATTTCATATAACCCCCAATTGTCCAAGTTTAAATATAACCATAAATATCACGGATAATATTACCCCGGCTATATATAGGGGTACACCGAATTTAAGTTCTTTTTTTACCCCTGACATTCCGGTAAACGTCGTCGAACCGGTAAATTGAAGCGCAATGTACGAACTTGCGAGAGGGAAGAACAGAACGGCAACGATAAGAAAAATTTTATTCATACCATCGAATAGACCGAAGAATCGTATCGTAAGAGACGTTGAGATCAAACCGACCAACCAACCTTTTAACGCAAATGAGCGGAAAGGTACAAAGGGGAGCAAGACCGGTGTAACCAGTGCCCCTGCAAAAACGGAAATCAGACCTAAGAGAAGAAACGGCATCCCATCAACCCATGCATCTCTGAACAATACCCCTGAAGGCTTGAGTCCAAAGATTACCAATATGATAATTGCATAGAGAGGGTATTTCTTAAGAGCAGGATTAATCTCCATAGGAGTAAGTATTAATCTGTCCAAAATGGAAAACTTTTCGGATTATTGTTTTCTGCGATCTTACAAACAGCAAGGCTTTTATTATCCTGAGATTCAATCTTTATAAATTTTAATTCCTTCATGTCAGTGCCTGCTGTTTACTGAAAAATGTGGAATTGTCAAGAAGACCTTCGAACAATACAAAGAAAAGATTCTCACATATCGTCTAAAAAGCTCTCGTTAATGTTTTTTAGAAATATTTCTACAAGCTCCGGATCGAACTGGGTACCTGCATTGTTTCTGAGCTCTTCGATCGCATGACGGAATCCGC
>JACQXD010000202.1 GCA_016208875.1 Nitrospirota bacterium | reverse complement strand
CGTGAGTGGGCCCGTACTTCTGTAATCAGCATTCACCCTTTACAATCCCCATAGGTTTGCTCTATATTCATAGCGATGGCTCAGTTCAACCTGTTTTATCCGCAACGCCTGCCAGCCTTACGGATAAAACACTATACGTTATCGTAAATCAGGTCACCATTTTGGTATTATTATATTAGATTAAAAGATGGAGGTGTGAGATGAATACACAGTTCGTAGTCGATGAGTCAGGCAGGAAAACAGCAGTGATCCTACCGGTTGAAGAGTATGATGAACTATTGGAAGACATTCATGATCTGGCTGTCATTGCTGAAAGAAAAGATGAATCAACAATCAATTTTCATGAACTTAAGAAAAGACTGAAAGCTGATGGGCTTATTTAAGATTGACCCGAAAGGGTCATTAGAACATGATTTGAGGAAGATCGACAAGCAGTTCATTCCAAAAATTCTTGAAGCCATTGAAAGTCTTTCAGAGAATCCCTTCCTCTCGCAATCAAGAAAAATGAAAGGCTCAGAATCGAGTTATCGACTACGGGTAGGAGATTACCGTGTAATTTATCAGGTCGACACTTCAAATAAGATCGTGACTATTTATCATGCACGACATAGAAAAGATGTTTATAAAAGGTAAAATGGTGACCTGACTTCCGATAACATGGCGGAAAAGACTAACGACCAAATCCCGAAGCATCGGGCTTCTTTTCCGCCAAGAACGTTATGCGAAAATAGCTCGCTTCATATAAAATAGACTATGGATTGGATTAAATTCATAAAAGAGTGTTTTGCTGCTGATGAAGTCCTTTATTCGCGGCATGCCAGATTCGAAATGGAAAATGAGGAGTTCGGCAAGATACTTGAACATGAGGTCTACGAGACTATTCAGAGTGGTGAAGTGATCGAAGAATATTCCGAAGACAAGCCATATCCAAGTGTCTTGATATTTGGAAGAACAACAACGGGTCGGCCTCTTCACGTAGTTTGTGCCTGTAGTAAGACCGACAATCTTGTTGTTGTGGTTACTGTTTATCATCCAAATGAAGAATTATGGATAGATTTCAGAAGGAGGAAAAAAACATGAAATGTATTATTTGTCACGGCGAGGATATTAAAATTAGAGAAGTGAATGAGGAGATCACAGTCGGCAGTGATATTGTTCATGTTCCTGTTAGTACCCCTGTTTGTATGACATGCGGAGAACGGTATTACGACAGACGAACGATGCAATATTTAGAAAATGCTGAAAATAGGATCAGCAAGGCTGGAGTAAAACTAAAGGAAGTGGGTAAGGTTTTGATTTATGAAGAAGCGAGCCACTCCGCATAACACAGGCCAAAAGTTGAACATCAAAATGCTATCTCACTTCTTTTGGCCAAGAACGTTAGGCGAAAATGGGGTGCGTGAGAAAAGCAAAGAATAAGCAGATCATAAATGTTTGATCGAATTCTAAAAATAATGCGGGGAAAAATCCGCAATCGTGAATACATCGTGTCGATCAGGCAAGTTGGTTATAATTACTGTATATATGCCATAATATTGCTATGGAAACAGGAAAACAGATGATTTGTGATGTTTGCGGGAAGCCGGGTGCACGCATCCGCAAGGTTGCAAGGACTTACGGTAAGGGCAAGGACATCTTGGTCATAGAAAATGTTCCTGTCGTTACATGTCCACACTGCGGGGAAAGTTATCTTGAAGCAGAGACACTGCATGAAATCGAGCGTATTAAATTGCATAAGAAAAGTTTTGCAGTTAATCGCTCGGTTCCTGTTGTTGAATATGCTTAAAGAAAGAATACACGCGCCCCACTCCACATAACACCAGGCTTTGCGACGCTCCAATTATTTGGATTAAGATTTGAGGTCGCTCCATGCCGACCTTTTTTATTGAAATTAAGATAGATGAAAGGGCGGCACAGCGCAAACCCACAACGAAATCAGCAACTGAGCTATTCCCGCAAAAGAAAGTTAAAAATTTAAAGTGAAAAGTTGAAAGTTAAAAAAACAAGAACAGCTTCTGTAACTCTCAACTCTTAACTTATAACTTTTAATAGGTTATACTAAAAGATAATGAAAAACCGCAGGTTTTGTCAATATGCTTTATCCTGATCTCAAAGAATTCCGGTCTTTATGCAATAAGGGGAATCTGATTCCGGTTTATAGGGAAATACTTGCTGATCTGGACACCCCTGTAACTGCCTTTCTTAAGATAGGCGGCAGTCCATCGTTTCTGTTTGAAAGCGTTGTCGGCGGAGAGAAATGGGCAAGATATTCTTTTCTCGGTTCAAACCCGGCAAAGGTGATAAGGGGGTGGAATCGGAAGGTCGAGATCAAAGAAGCCGGCAAAAAACCGATAACATTCGACACGGAAGACCCGGTTGGAGTATTGAAAAAGGAGTTATCTATCTATCAACCTGTTGCCGTTACAGGACTTCCAAGATTTTCGGGCGGTCTGGTGGGCTATATGGGTTACGATATGGTCAGATTTTTCGAAAAGGTACCTGATTGTAAAAAACCGGGTCTGGATCTGCCGGATATGTTTTTTATGCTTGCGGATACAATGCTGATATTCGATAACCTGAATCAGAAGATAAAGATTGTTTCGAATGTCCACCTTGGTGATAAATCTTCAGTAAAGGCATACCGAGAGGCGGTAGAAAAAATAGACGGCATAATTGAAAAATTGAAAAAGTTCAAAATTCAACGTTCAAAATTCAAAGTTAACATAAAAAATACTCAACAGAAAAAATTCACATCGAGTTTTGAGACAAAAGAGGCATTTGAAGATTCAGTTACACGATCCAAAGAATACATCTCGGCAGGTGATATATTTCAGGTGGTGCTTTCTCAGAGGTTCGAGCGGAAATCCGGTGTCGAACCGTTTGATATTTATAGGGCTTTGCGTGTAATAAATCCATCACCGTACATGTATTTTATAAATACCGGCGATGCAAAGATTGCAGGCTCGTCGCCGGAGATACTTGTAAGGCTTGAGGATAAGAAAATAGTTCTCAGGCCGATTGCGGGGACAAGAAAAAGAGGAGAAACGGATACGGAGGACAGACTGCTGGAGGAAGAACTTAAAAAAGACCCCAAGGAGATCGCAGAGCATATAATGCTCGTTGACCTCGGAAGAAACGATGTCGGAAGGGTTGCAGAAAAAGGCTCGGTTAAGGTTACGGAGCTAACTGGTATTGAAAGGTACAGCCATGTAATGCATATGGTATCGAATGTAGAAGGCGATCTGGCAGTGGGATGCGATGCGTTTGATGTCCTCAGGGCATGTTTTCCTGCAGGAACTGTTACAGGTGCTCCAAAGGTCAGGGCAATGGAGATCATAGAAGATTTTGAACCTACGAAAAGAGGACCTTATGCAGGTGCTGTAGGATATTTCAGCTATTCCGGGAATATGGATACATGTATTACCATAAGAACACTTATAATAAAAGGTGGCAAGGTATATGTTCAGGCAGGTGCGGGAATAGTAGCCGATTCTGTCCCTGAGAAAGAGTATACGGAGACCGTCAACAAGGCAATGGGAATGATGAAGGCAGTTGACATGGCAGAAAAGGGATTAGTTTGATGTTAGTATACAAGGCAGGATACGGTATTTTCGCTCATTCTCGGTCGCAAAGGCGACCTCCGAGGTTTTTGCCTCACCCCCCTCAAATCCCCCCTTATCAAGGGGGGACTATGGGGGGTGTTGACTATCGGCAAAAAAATCCGCTCAAATACCATATCCTGCCTTTGTTACGAGAAATATTATGCTTTTGATGATCGATAATTACGATTCCTTTACTTATAACCTCGTCCAGTATCTGGGAGAGCTTGGAGAGGACATAAGGGTGTTCAGGAACGACAGGATCACGATAAATGAGGTAGAGGAGATGCGGCCTGAAAGGATAGTCATATCGCCAGGGCCATGTACGCCAAGAGAGGCAGGTATCTCCATTGATTTGATAAAACATTTTGCCGGAAGAATACCTATCCTCGGTGTATGTCTCGGACATCAATCCATAGGTGCTGCATTTGGAGGCGACATAGTAAGGGCAGCGAGGCTTATGCATGGAAAGACGTCTATGATCCACCATGATGGAAAGACTATATTCGCAGGGCTGCCCGATCCTTTTGAGGCAACGAGATACCATTCATTGGTGATTAAGAAAGAGACACTGCCCGGATGTTTAGATATTACTGCATGGACGGATATGGATGAAATAATGGGAGTACGGCATAAGGAATTTATAGTAGAAGGAGTTCAATTTCATCCGGAATCAATACTCACAAAGGTTGGAAAGACACTGCTGAAAAATTTTCTCAAGCTTCGCTACTAAGTCTAAATTCAAAATAAAGTTATTCGAAAAGATACGAAGAAAAAGATCCTTCTACGACAGAAAGCATATCATCAATCAACAAGGGCAGGAAAGAGGCAAGATAATCAAGATTGGCCACGGCAGTGATACTCGCATCCTTGGTTGCAGCATTTTTTAATCTACCGGACATACATGCATTAACAAGTTTGATGTCTTCGTAAATCTCGCCTAATTTTTTCAATTCCCAGTCAGGCTTTTTCCCTTTCTTTTTCAGGACGTATTGTATAAGAAGATACATGGATACTATTCTATAAACACTCTCTTCCAGAGTCGAAAACGGCAGATGATAACGAACCAACGGCTTTAATTTTTCCATTACAGGACAGCCGCTCGTCACCATATATATTCCCAGTATAGAACTCAGACCTTCTTGGATAGTCGTGTTTTTCGACATATCCCTTGCCTTTGTTATTACGCGGACAAAAACATTCTCATAAGACGAAAAGTCTTTAAATTCGCTGATAACGTTACTGATGTTAAAAGCGATAGGACAAAATTCATGTTCGGTTTCGTCAAGCTGACAGTTATTACACTTGAAGTAGCTTAGCTTTGCCCACTCAGGAGGTTCCTGTCTCTTTTGCGAGATATAGTTTAAGGTCTTTGCATCCAGAGAGATCTCAAATTTTTTTATACTACCGTCGGTTAAACGGAATATGTAGAGAAAATCTAATGTCTCGGAAGAATCCACATCTGTCTCTTTCACAACGATTGTCTTTATAATAGGGTATATTTATCGCAAGGTCAAGGGGAATTCGATACTTCAAATTGGCTTCCGTAATCTGTTAATATAAACAAAATTTAAATTTGGAGGAAAGAATGAGAAAAACAGTCATCGTTATTTTATTTTTGGCAGCCGCTATTGCAGGATGTCAACAGAAAGAAGAACCTCAACATCAATTCCCGACAGGACCTGTACAGACCGGGCCTATTCAGATGCAGGATGAGGTAAAACTTTTGCAGGATGCCGTAAAAGAGGATCCGCAAAATGTCAATGCATGGATCAAGCTCGGCAACAGCATGATGGACACGTCTCGTTTTAGCGAGGCTATCGAGGCCTATAAAAAGGCACTTGAGATTGACCCTAAAAATGTTGATGTAAGGGTTGATATGGGTACCTGCTATAGGGGTATAAAAAGACCCGATCTTGCCCTAAAAGAATATAGAAAGGCTCTTGAAATAAACCCTAAGCATCTGAACGCGCACAAGAATTTAGGCGTTGTTCTGGCATATGACCTTAATGACAAGTCACAGGCTATAAAAGAGTTCAACAAATATATTGAGCTTGCACCAAATGCACCGGATGTAACGCAGGTTAAACAGGCGATCCTTGAATTAAAGGCAGCGAAATAAATACTTATTTACGAAATATAGGCAGAGGATATTATCTTGAGTGCTAAGGTATTAAAGATAATTGCCTATGCACTTGACTCATGTTGCTTGAATGGCTATAATTGATTTTGTGCGTATCGAAAACTATCCAAAAAATCATATTGAATTCCTTGAGAGGTTTGCAACTGAGGAATCTTGCTGGGAATATCTTTGTAAACTC
>JACQXD010000198.1 GCA_016208875.1 Nitrospirota bacterium | reverse complement strand
TACTGTTAAAGCAACAAGCCATTTATTCATAGACTAAATTAAGTAATGGAAATTTTACTTTTCAACAAGTACGGTCGGCTCCACAGACATGCCGATTCTTAAAACATGTTCGGAATCCGTTCCTTTATCTAATATAATCTTTACAGGTATCCTCTGTACGACTTTTACATAACTGCCTGTGGCATTTTCAGGCGGGAATAAGGAAAATACAGCGCCGGTTCCTGCCATTATGCTTTCAACCCTGCCTTTAAATTTTTTGCCGGGATATGTATCTACCTTTATCTCGACTTTTTGCCCCTGCCTCACCTTTTCAAGTTGTGTCTCTTTATAATTTGCAATTACATATATGTCATTAAGGTCGACAACAGCCATTAAAGGCTGCCCTGCCTGTATCTGATTGCCGGGTTTAACTGCCTTTTTTGTTATATTCCCATCGGCAGGTGCATAAATTTTGGTATAGCCGTAATTGAGTTTTGCAGTCTCAAACAAAGCTTCTTTCTGTTTAACGGATGACAGACGCACTGTCTTTTCTGCCTCGGCCTGTTTTAATGCAGATCTTTGTGTTTCTACAGACAAGGTCGAATATCTCAATCCCTCCGATGCTGCCTTTACCATTGCCAGAGAAGATTTATAACCGGTTGTTGTTTTTTCATATTTTTCCTTAGGGATTATATCCTCCCTATAAAGACCCTCCGCCCTTTTCATATCCGCTTCTGCCTGTTGAAGATTTGCCTCCTGAACCTCCTGAAGCCCTTTTATTGCATTTGCCCTCGCTGCTAATTCCGAAATCTGTTTTTTTGCAGCCTCTATCTTTGCATCGATCTCAAGAAGTTTAGCCTTCTCCGCACTAAGTGCTGCCTCTGCCTCTTTTACCCTTACCTCATAATCGGCAGGGTCAAGATCGAGAAGCAGATCTCCCTTTTTTACAAATTGATTATCCCTTACATAAATCTGACTGATTGTACCGGTAACCTTCGATGCGATCGTATATACGCCTCCTTCTATAAATGCATCATCCTTCGTAATATGCGTACTTTTATACCTTATGTAAAAATACCCTGCAATACAACCGATAATTACAATTGTCGAGAAGATTAAAACGGCAATCTTTTTTTTCTTATGGTTATTAACAGGCGATGATGTTTTAACATCTTCCATATTATCCTCCAAAATTATTATGGTAAATCGCTATCAGGTAAATCGGTGAACCGTAAAAACCCATTTACCTATTCACCGTTATTCATACCTCAACGCATCGATTGGGTTAAGCAAAGATGCCTTGTATGCCGGATAAAATCCAAAAAATATTCCTACGATGCCTGAAAAGCTAAATGCCAACAGTATCGAAAGTGGTGCAACTATCGTAGGCCATCCGGCTATCATTGACAGTATCTTCGAACCAGCTACGCCTATCACGATACCAATAAGTCCGCCGATTAGAGACAATATCATAGCCTCGATTACAAATTGCATCCTTATATCCCACGTTTTTGCACCTATTGCCATACGTATACCTATCTCCCGTGTCCTTTCGGTTACGGATACAAGCATTATGTTCATAATCCCGATACCACCGACAACAAGCGAGACCGATGCTATGGACCCCAGTAATATGGTCATTAATTTTGCAGACTGTTCGGATGCCTGAAGTATCTGGGTTAAATTCCTTACCGTGAAATCATTCTCCTGTTTTGGACCGATACGGTGTCTCTGCCTGAGCAATTCCGATATTTGTATTTCTGCAGAATAGAGATCTTCGGTGCTCTTTGCCTTCACATACATCATCCTTATCATACCCGGAAATGCAGTGCCGAAAACCTTTTTCTGTGCTGTAGTTATCGGTATATAGACTACGTCGTCCTGGTCCTGTCCCGAGGGGGATTGGCCTTTACTCTCAAGAATGCCAATAACACTGAAGGGAATCTTCTTTATCCTTATTATCTGACCGAGCGGATCAATACTGCCAAAGAGATTATCGACAACAGTCTGTCCTAAGATGCATACCTTTGTTGCACTCTTGATATCTTGTTGTGTAAAGAGCCGTCCGGCAGAAACCTTCCAATCCCTGCCGGCAAACATACCCGGAGTCGTCCCT
>JACQXD010000003.1 GCA_016208875.1 Nitrospirota bacterium | reverse complement strand
TATGTATATTCTCTTAGTGTTAGTCTTCTGTATGTTCTTGTCCCCCTCGAATGTCTATGCCGGAGCCTGGCCTATTAAAAAAGGTGTCATATTCACTTAGTTGTCGAGTAAGTATTATTGGGCCAACAGCAGTTATGACAATAGCGGAGATAATAAGGACTTCGATGCCAATGGTAAATACACTGAGATCAGGTCTGAGTTGAAGGTCACGTATGGCGTATGGGAGGATGTCAATTTATTACTATCAATTCCTTACAAATGGACCAAGTTTAAAAATGATTATGACGTGTTCAAAAATGATGGGGTCGAAGATATTTCTCTCGGTGTGAAGTATAGGATTCCCATAGGAAAAGAAGATTTACCAACGCTCAGCACGCAAATAACGATTAAAGTTCCGGGAGGTTACGATATCGAAGACACGCCTGCTCTCGGAGATGGTAACGTAGAAGTCGAAGGCCGATTGTTACTGGGCAAAAAGTTCAATCAAAAAAATGAGGGAGATGCGAAGCTTCAGCCTACAAATAAAAATGATTCGATTCTTAGTTTGCACAGCATAGGCGGAGAAGTCGGCTACAGATTTAGAGAGAGCGGTCTTGCAGCGAAGATACCATATTTTGTAGAAGTCAATACAAGACTATACAAACAACTCTATGTCAGGGCACTGCTGGATGGAGTTACGATTACCGAAAGTACAAACGCACCGACGGAGGCAGCGATACTTAACAAGGAATTTGAGGAGTATTCAAAGGCTATGCTTTTGCTCCGATTAGGTTCTTTTGAGACCGATTTACCGGCAGCGAAAAACCACTTTTCTGTTGAAGCAGGTTATGGCTACACCTTTGCCGGAAAAAATACTGCCGGAGGTTCGGAGTTAATATTAAATGTGACTTATTCACTAAGAATATCAAAATAGACGACTGCTTTTTGAAGGATTGTGATTGGCGGTTGCTTAATATGATGCAACCTGGAGTCGTTTTTTGGAACTTCAAACTAAAGGAAGGGACAATGTCAGGACATGGACTATATGTATGTTATTCTTAATTGGTTGATCGAGAAGGGAGTCTTTAAATGGATTGTCTCAACTATGGCAGGGATTATTGTAGAAGTCGCTATTAAGGAGGTTGTTGGGGAAAAAATAAAAATATGTATCAAAGATAAATATGCAAGAGTTATCATGTGGGTAGTTTTTGCCATAGTTATATTTGTTTTGGTTCTCTGGTTCATAGTCCCTACTTTAACGGATCATATTGGCGTACGTGATTTTGATCTAAAGCACTACACTAATGGGCAGCCTCTTGTTGCTATAGATGAAAAAGCAACAGTCGCGGAACAAAATGGACAAGAGATAAAAGGATATTATCAGAATATAGGGAACCGCTTTATCTACATAGCAGGAAAACGGAACGATTCGCAAATTTGGACAGTGCTATCCGTTGCAGATAAAAACTCGGCCACATCGGAATGGGCATCAAGAGTACAGATTGACAGAATTGAGGGCGAGAGAGCAAATGGAGACGTTTTCTATTTAAGGGCTTTCGTAACGCACGAAGATATCGCAGTGCATGATCCTGCTTTCTTAAAGAAGCTAACTCCACAAGAAATAGAATCATTTGACAGCTATTCCAATAGCATAGAGATTCGAGCAAATAATATTATGCCACGAGGCATACGAGGAGGATAACATGAAAACCAGAATATTGAAGATTTTCCTTACAGTGTTTGTGCTTTCTATTGCTGTAGGGGACGCATGGGCGGAATCCTTTACGCTCAAGTATGAGGAGGAGGGGCCGACTTTCAAGGGGACAATAGAAGGGAGAGGGTTTAAACCGAATGCCCCATATATTCTCTCCATCAACGGCAAGGTCGGCAGAGATGGAAACAAGACACTGCTCTCGTATGGCAAATGGAGTGGGGAAGGATATTACGATCCGGAGGTCCGTCAGGGTCTATGCTATATGAGGAAGGCGATTTTGATCAGATCCTTAACTTAAAAAAACACTACGATGAGGCAAATGGTGATTCAAAGTAAATATGATAATGATCTATCTTCTAAAATACAACACACTTCTTATTACCCATCGAAAATCTTTGTTTGGGATGATAGCCGAATTAAAGACCTTAATTACAGAAAAGAGTATTATTGATTACTCTGGCCGTATAATAAACACAATGAAGGAAAAGCGGAGAGGAGGATAAAATGCCTAACTGTCTGAAATGTGGATCGGGCGAAGCTTTGTGGACATTCATTAATAGAGAAAATAGTAGCGAGTCATACTGCGACTCGTGCTACAAGAAGTACAATCTTGAGGAATACAAGAAGGAATTGGAAGCTTTTCATAAGAAAAAAGAGAAAGAGGCCATGAAAGCTATGTCCAGCGGGCTACTCGAAGGTTCAGATTTTATTGAAAAATTACCACCAATCGGATCTAAACATCTTCGCACTGACTTTGTTCCTTTGGAAGAGGATAGTGGAGCGGGCGTTACTTTGATACAAGAAGCAGTGCAATTCATGAACAAAAAGGATTATAGCAACGCGTTTCCTAAAATTGAAAAAGCACTATTAGAGAAACTTCCGTTAACGTATGAGGCGTATGCACATAAAGTCCTCGGAGCGATCTATATAGAAAAGGGGAACTTGAAATTTGCAGTCAAAGAACTGCTGAAATGCTTGGAAACTGAAAAAAGAACATCTGGCGCGGTATGGGAAGCAGCAACCCATTTAAGCATTATTTACAGCGAAGCAGGAAGGCGGGATGAATATAATGCCCTGCGATTCTTAGCCTCAAGAGCAAACACAAGAAACTTATCGTTTAGTATGGAGGCAGATAACAGGATTAGGGAATTAGTAAGAAAAAGTGTAATTGAACAACCCCGAGAAGAAGCATGCCCTAAGAAATTATCAGAGATACAGAGAGGGGGCTTCAACGAACCTTATTGTTCGGATAGCTGCTACAGTAAAGCGGGTGGTGAGATAGCTTCTATTGTTCTTCATGGAAAGCAAGGAGTCTGCGGGTTTTGTCAAAAACCTGTTATCCCCAGATTTGGCGACGGAAATATTATTTTTCCATATAGAAACAAAATGTTATATATTTGCAAATCGTGTATTTCAAGAGGCAAAGAGTTTACTGTTAACATAAAAGAATGTTGTATGTGTGGAAAAGAATTTATATCGGAAACAAATTCGGTGGAAACTTTTATTTCAAGCCATTCGGAGAAAATATTCAGGGCAAAGAATATCTCTCAACCAGAAAATACCTATACAAAACAACGTGGCGACCAAAAGTTATTTTTAAAAATATTTTTCGTACTTATAATTGTTTTTATTAAATTTTCAATACCCCACAGTCTCTGATAAATAAATTTTCAATAAATCTCCCCTAACCCCTCTTTGCCAAAGAGGGGATCAGAAGGATTCCCGACAAGCGGGAATGACAAAGTACGATTTATTTTTTTGATACCCCGCCGTCTCTGCGGCGGGGAGGTTCATTATTCTTGTGTTAAGTTCTCCCGAATTAGTGAGGGAAATTCAAAAATAGGAAATTTTGGGAAAAGGGGACAGGTACATTTTCTGAGGCTTTCTGTCATTCCGGCTTTGTCCGGAATCTTTCCTTACGGCAAGAATGATTCCCGACGCGCTTCGCTTGCGGGAATGACACATTATGACCGACTTTGACGTTGTCGTGGAGGCCTCGAATGTCCAATTGACAATCTCATAATGAATGACTATAATTATAGTCATAATGATGGTAAGGCACAAATTTGAGTTGCTTTATGCTCCTGTAACACAATTACACCTCAAAACAATTGAGCGTAAATATTATTCACTTATTCGCAATGCTATAGAAGATGAGTTACAGTTTGAGCCGGATATAGAAACTAAAAACCGAAAGCCCTTGAAACGGCAAGTAACATTTGAAGCCGAGTGGGAACTTCGTTTTGGACCGGATAATAGATTTAGAGTGTTTTATGACATAGATATGGAATCTCGTGAAGTTTATATCCTTGCGATTGGTATAAAAGAAAGGAACCGTTTGTTTATCGGAGGAAAGGAGGTAAAAATATGAAAATTGCATCGGTGGCAGATGTTAAATCGCATTTCAGCAATTTTTTAAAAGAAAGCAAACATGGCCCTGTAGTAGTCACAAGAAATGGGCGTCCCACGGCAGTATTGCTTTCGGTTGACGATGAAAATGAGATAGAGAGATTGACATTAGCTTATTCGCCCGGGCTTCAGAAAATATTAAATCTGGCAAGACGGCAGATTCGAGACCGCAGTGGAATTAAACATAAAGATTTTTGGAGAGAGGTAGAAAATAAAACCAGATAGAAAGATTCATGATTTGGGAGACAATATTATGCAATATAGAATTAGAGGTAGCGAACCACAATGTCCATTCTGTGGAGAATGGTTCGAAAAGCCGCATGATATAAAGGCGGAATTGGGAAATGTATTTACCGGCGGGAGGTGTGAGTGCGGGGCAGTTTATGTCTTCGACCGCTCGGGCCATAATCTCGGAGAGGCATATGTTAACGGCCTTGTTTTCGCCTGTGACGGAGATTGGGAGACTGCATGGAAACTGATCCCCGAAGTAGATTATGATACCAGATCTTTTTATTACGATCCGGGAAGCCATCAGATAATGGAGGACGCCGGAAGAGGAGGCCGACCAAAAGAAAACCTTTTATTTATTGCATTGAAAAAAAAGACGGATGATACGGCAGTAGAACAATAAAGAAATATCATGGTTCGATAAATTTTTTTTATTTGACCGAAGACGTAAAGATGTATTAGTGTTATAACCTGATTTCAAAATGATAAAGAAACTATAATCTGAAATTATTAAAATTTAAGACAGCGGGTAAATAGGGAGATTTCTCCCTTGAAGAGAAATTTAAAACAAAACTAAGGAGGGCGTAAAAATGCCAACTATGGATTTTCAGGGAAAACAGATCGAGGTTGATGATGACGGGTATATTATAAACCTTGATGACTGGAGCAAGGAACTCGCAGTTCATATTGCTGGTATGGACAGTATTTCATTAACGGATGCTCACTGGGAGGTTATTAACTTTCTCAGGGATTATTACAAGCAGTATCAGATTGCCCCTATGAAAAAGATCCTCGTTAAGGAAATAGGGAAGGCGATGGGACCTGAAAAAGGTAATACAAAATACCTTTACGAGCTTTATCCGGGTGGGCCTGCAAAACAGGCATGTAAGTATGCAGGGCTCCCAAAGCCGACAGGCTGCGTATAACAACAAGTAGTGTCAGTGTCAGTAAAAAACTGAATGTTACTAAGAAAACCAGAAGAGTAACACTTTAATACGTCACTCCGGCTTGTCCGGAGTCTTTCTTCGGAAGGATTCCCGACAAGCGGGAATGACCTTATTAACTAACTGACATTGACACTGTAAACTGACACTAATTCCGTATTTAAAGCCACAGGGAGGAAAACAGAACCTGCAAATGAAACTGAATGCTCTCTTATTAGAGAAGAAGACCGAGATCATAGAAAAATGGTTTGATGCAATAGTTGCCTGTTATCCTCCCGATACCGCACAGTTTTTAAAAAATAAAAAAGACCGTTTTACCAATCCGATGGGCGCGACCATCTTACAGGGAATAGAGAATATATTCGATAAGCTCCTGCCGGATAACGACTGCAGCGATATAGCTCCGTTTCTTGACAATATTATAAGAATAAGGGCTGTTCAGGATTTTACTCCTTCACAAGCCGTTGCCTTTATTTTTCTTCTGAAAAAGGTCATTAGAGAAGAACTGAGACAAGAAATTCAGGAAAACAAGCTTTATGAGGAACTGTTAGCGTTTGAGTTAAAGATAGATAATCTGGCCCTTTCCACATTTGACATTTATATGAAATGCCGTGAGAAGCTTTATGAGATCAAAGCAAATGAAGTGAAAAATATGACCTTCAGATTATTGCAACAAGCAAATCTGATATGTGAGATTCCCGGATATAGACCGGATGTGAAAGACGATGACAATATTAAAAAATAAAAGAAGAGAGGTAACATTATGAGAGCCTTAACTCCCTTTGTTATGGTAATAGCCCTTGTTCTTCTCGCCTTTGCAGGGATAAAGACGGCCAACCTGCATTTCCTCTTCGGTGTGGTTATTCCTTATGCCGCCCTCGGTACGTTTATAATCGGAGTTGTTTATCGTGTTCTGAATTGGGGAAGCTCCCCTGTGCCGTTCCGTATACCAACAACCTGCGGTCAGGAGAAATCTCTGCCGTGGATAAAGCAGAACAAGATTGATAATCCATCGAGCAGTCTCGGTGTTATTATGAGGATGGCATTTGAAGTATTGCTCTTCCGTTCTCTATTCAGGAACATGAAAACCGAGTTAAAGAGCGGAAAGGTTGTGTACGGTTCCGAGAAATGGCTGTGGGTGGCAGGATTGGCATTTCATTGGTCGTTTCTCATAATCCTGATCAGGCACTTCAGGTGTTTTATCGAGAATGTACCGTTTGTCTTCAAGACGATCGAAGGTCTCGACAGCTTCCTTCAGATAGGCGTACCCCTGTTCTATATTACCGAGGCTACATCAGGAGTTCTGATGAGGTATTTCTACAAGGTACATATTGTCGGCGTGAAGATATTGACTATGGGATTGATCAGTTTTAATCCGGACCCGAAGATTCTCAATGAAATAGGCACTATATTTTATGTCCATCTGTTTCTTATCAGTGTTCTCCTTGCCTATTTCCCGTTCAGTAAGCTGATGCATATGGGAGGGGTATTCCTCAGTCCCACAAGGAATCTTGCGAATAATAATCGTATGGAGAGACATACGAATCCGTGGGATTATCCTGTAGAGGTTCACACATATGAAGAATACGAAAATGATTTCAGGGATAAAATGAAAAAAGCTGGAATACCAGTGGAAAAGGAGTAACTATGGCAAAGGATCAGACTCCAAAAGCAGACGAACTATTTTCGACGATTGATTATAAGGCTCCCGAAAAATCGTGGATGGATACCCCGGTGGAGTTTAAGCCCGGCACTTTTTGTCACGGTTCGAGACCGAAATATCTTGAGCTTCTTCACATGCCTTATCCGAAGGAGTGGAAACCGGGCGAAGAAGACTGGAAGCTGCCTGAAAACTGGAAGGAGATATTCCTCGATGGAATGGCTGAGAGGCTGAAGAAATACCGTTCCTTCAAGCTATTTATGGATATCTGTGTCAGATGCGGTGCATGTGCGGATAAATGCCATTTCTATATCGGCGGCGGAGACCCCAAGAATATGCCTGTTCTGAGGGCGGAGCTTCTCAGGTCTGTGTACAGGAAATATTTTACTACGAGTGGAAAGCTCTTTGGAAAAACTGCAGGGGCAAGGGAACTCACCGTTGATGTACTCAGGGAGCTGTGGTATTATGCCTACCAGTGTACGGAATGCCGGCGCTGTTCGGTGTTCTGCCCTTATGGCATCGATACTGCGGAAGTAACGATTATTGCGAGGGAACTCCTAAATCTTTTAGGTCTGAATACCGACTGGATTGCGGGTCCTGTATCTAATTGTTATATGAAGGGTAATCACTTAGGTCTTGAGCCGCACACATTCAAATCGAGCATAGAATTCTTCCTGAGCGATATAGAGGATATAACCGGGATAAAGATTGAGCCGACCTTCAACCGGAAGGGTGCGGAGATATTGTTTGTGACGCCTTCCGGCGATGTATTTGCCGACCCCGGCACTTATACTGCTATGGGTTATCTGATGCTTTTTCACGAGCTTGGACTCGATTATACATGGAGCACATATGCCTCGGAGGGTGGAAACTTCGGATTTTTCACATCCAATGAGACGGCAAAAAGGCTTCACTATAAGATTTATGCCGAGGCCAAGAGGCTCGGCGTCAAATGGATACTCGGCGGAGAATGCGGGCATATGTGGAGGCTGATCCACCAGTATCTGAATACATGGCATGGCCCGGCAGATTTCCTTGAAGTGCCTAAGTCTCCGATTACAGACACTGCATTCGAGAATGCAAGATCGACAAAGATGGTGCACGTTGCGGAATTTACTGCCGATCTTATTAGGAATGGTAAGCTAAAGCTCGATCCGGGCAGAAACGACGACATCAAGCTCACATGGCATGACTCCTGTAATACATCGAGGGGAATGGGAATATTGGAAGAGCCGAGATATGTGGCAAAAAGTGTATGCAACCACTTCTATGAGATGCCTGAGAATACGATCAAGGAATATACCTTCTGCTGCGGGAGCGGAACCGGATTGAATGCAGGTGAAAATATGGAGTTAAGGATGAGGGGAGGCTTCCCGAGGGCCAATGCCGTAAAATTCGTACGGGACGTACACGGGGTAAACACGCTGGGCAATATCTGTGCTATTGACAGGGCTGCGCTTACGGCCTCGATGGACTACTGGGTTCCGGGTATTAGGGTCGCGGGTCTCCACGAGCTTGTCGCCAACGCATTGGTCATGAAGGGAGAAAAAGAGAGGACGGTTAATATGCGTAATGAACCACTTCCGGGAAAGGAGGCTAAAGAATAATGTACGACGGTGGAAAAATAATTATTGGGCTTATTATATTTCTGGCATTGCTGACGTTTCCTTTTTACTACAACATAGGGAAAGTGAATGCTAAGCCGGAGCCGAAGATTGATACACCCGAGATACAGAAACTACCTGTGGGTGAGAGAAAGTGTGTAGAGTCAAAGGAGTTTATGAGAGGCGGGCATATGCAGCTTTTAAATGAGTGGAGAGATTCGGTTGTCCGGGACGACAAACGGATATATGTTAATTCTCAGGGGAAGAAGCATAATATGAGCCTTCAGAATGAATGTATTAGGTGTCACTCGAATAAAAAAGATTTCTGTGATAAATGCCATAATTATATGGCGGTAAAGCCTTACTGCTGGACCTGTCATATCGAGCCAAAGGAGAAGAAGTCATGAGCATTAACAGGAGAGAATTCTTAAAAATAGCCGGTATTTCAACTATTGCAGGGATAGGGAGTGTTGGTTTATTCGATAGACTCAGGAAGAATGCACTGGAGGCATCGGATTATTCTCCGAATCTCGATGCCCTAACAGCGAAAAGATGGGCTATGGTAGTGGATATGAGTAAATTTACTACGCCGGAGGATTACCAGAAGTGCATAAACGCCTGCCATCGTACGCACAACGTTCCGAATTTCGGTAATCCGAAGGATGAGATTAAATGGATATGGACCGATACCTATGAGCATACGTTTCCCGGACAGGAACACGAATATATGCCGGAAGATATAAAACATAGAAATTTTATGCTCCTCTGCAATCACTGCCAGAACCCTGCATGTGTAAGGGTATGTCCCACAAAGGCGACGTTCAAGAGAAAAGATGGGATAGTTATGCAGGACATGCACCGCTGCATTGGATGCAGATTCTGTATGGCAGCCTGCCCTTTCGGTGCAAGGAGCTTTAATTACAGGAACCCGAGGGAGTTTATTAAAGAAGAGGATATAAATAAGGAATATCCGACAAGGATGATAGGTGTTGTCGAAAAATGTACCTTCTGTACTGAAAGGCTTGCCGTCGGTAAAATGCCGGCATGTGTTGAGGAGGCGCCGAAAGGCGGTCTGGTCTTCGGCGATCTGGACGAACCGAATTCGGAGGTCAGAAAGATACTTAGTACAACCTATACTATCAGGCGTAAGCCTGATCTCGGGACAGAACCGAGCGTCTTTTATGTGGTAGGGAGCAGTGAATTCAGTATTGTCCCGGAGATACAATAAAAAAAGGTGAATAGGCATAATTGTAAATTTATTAATGCAAAATTAGCATTTTAAATTTGAAATGATAATTGATAATTTTACAATTTGAAATTAAATGAGAAAGGGTGAATAGCGATTCACCGGTAAAATTTAGGAGGAAATAGATATGCTTGAAACGGCACTAACAGGTAGTAGAAGATATTGGACCTGGATAATTTTCCTGCTTGCCCTGATGGGTATTGGCTTTTTGGCTTATCTCAAGCAGTTCAGTTACGGCCTGGGAATAACGGGTCTCAGCAGGGATGTCTCGTGGGGGCTTTATATAGGCCAGTTTACATTTCTGGTCGGTGTTGCAGCCTCCGGCGTTATGCTTGTCTTACCTTACTATCTGCATAACTTCAAACAGTTCGGCAAGATAACCATACTCGGAGAGTTTCTTGTGATCTCCGCAGTTATTATGTGCGTTCTTTTTATCATGGCAGATATGGGACAGCCTATGAGGGTTGTGAATATCTTTTTGCATCCGTCGCTGAATTCCATTCTCTTCTGGGATACCATTGTCTTAAACGGTTATCTCCTGCTTAACGTTCTGGTAGGCTGGACTATTCTGGGTTCCGAGAGAAAAGGTATTGCACCTCCGAAGTGGGTGAAGCCATTTATATATCTTTCGATAGCATGGGCGCCCTCGATCCACACCGTTACAGCCTTTATTTATGCGGGTCTTCCCGGAAGACATTATTGGTTGTCCGCGATCATGGCTGCAAGATTTCTTGCCTCGGCATTTGCAGGCGGTCCTGCACTCTTGATTATCCTCGCATTGATAATAAGGAAATTTACAAAATTCGATCCCGGTAAAGAGGCCATCCAAACGCTCGGAAAGATCGTGACCTATTTTATGCTCACGAATGTCTTCTTCTTCGGTCTCGAATTCTTTACCGCACTTTACAGCGGCATACCCGGACATTCCCATCCGTTCAAATACCTCTTTGTAGGTCTTGAGGGACATGGAAGACTCGTACCGCTTATGTGGGCATCGGTTTTAATGGCGTTAGGGTCGCTGCTTATACTCATATTCCCAAAGGCAAGAAAGAACGAATCCATCCTTGCATTCGCATGTGTGATGGTATTTCTGTCCCTATGGATTGATAAGGGATTCGGCCTGATCATCGGTGGTTTTGTACCCAACATGTTCGAAAGGGTATTCGAGTATTGGCCTACTATCCCCGAGACGTTAATCACTATAGCAATATGGGCAACAGGGTTCTTCGTACTGACTATTCTTTATAAAATAGCTATCTCGATCAGGGAAGAGACGGCAGGGATTGAGATAGAACACTGAGAATGGTAGATTGTGAGGGGTCACTCGAGATCGAATGACCCCCTCATGGGTTAGAATAATTTTAAGGATTTGTTAAAATTGGTTCTTCAGGCTTTTCTGTGGAATGCCCCTCTTTCCCTCATGTAAACTTTTGGGGTCTATTACAACCCTTATCTTATTTGGTATAATGTATCTAATGTATCGAATTATTGCGGTGAGACCTCTTGAAAATTATCGGCTTTGGCTCAGATTTTCTGACGGTGTCGAGGGTATAGTTGACCTTTCCGATTTTGTCGGAAAAGGGGTATT
>JACQXD010000002.1:10723-12728 GCA_016208875.1 Nitrospirota bacterium | reverse complement strand
CGATAAACTCACCGGCTATATCCATCCCCGAATTTGCCAAAACAGAAAGCCTCTGAGAATCGTACCAGTTATACAGAGAATTTGTCCCGTTATAAACTCCGTATGCAAACTCCGTGACCATGGCAGTGATAAGCACAAGAACCATAAGTGTCAACACAAGTGCCATACCCTTGCGGGAATGCAAAACACCCCCCTTTAATTCCCCCCTCATCAAGGGGGGATATAGGGGGGTGTTATTTTTGAACTTTGAAATTTGAAATTTGAAATTTGAAATTTTCTTCACGTTATCTTCGGCCTTGCCCTTTCGGAAAGCAGCAATACCTTATCCTTGATCTTAATCTTTAATGTGATATTAATCTCTTCGGGGATCCTTAGCATCAAAACGGAGTCCCACGTCTTAACCCATTTGTCGCCTTGCCTTGCCTCTAAAATGAACTCCTCTATCCCCTCAATTATATCAGCCTCCTGCAATCCCTCGTTTAAACCGTACGGAGATGATACTTCCTTATAAAGTACAAGTTTATCATCCGATCCTTTTACATAATATTTTATTTTGGAAACACCGTTTCGCAAAGAAGAAAGGGTTGTGAAGGCGATTCCGGATGTCTGACTGCCGTACTCATCCCTGTCCTCGATCTTAAATTCGGTCTTTGTATCGGTAGCCCTATAAAAAGATGATTCAAGCTCCCTTCTAAGTATATCGAGGGCTGTCCTGCATTCCTGAAGCTTTAACATGGATCCATCAAGCCCGGTAACAGCCTTATGAGAAAGAAAAAACGTACTGTATAGCGCCGTGAGGATCAACGCCAGCAGGGCGGATGCAATCAATACCTCAATGAGGGTAAAACCACCCCTGCGGGAATTAAAAATACCCTCCTTTAATTCCCCCCTCATCAAGGGGGGATATAGGGGGGTGTTATTTTTGAAATTTGGTTTTCTATTCATTTCGGACTTTCAATCAACTTGGCGAATCTGATCTCTTCCTTGTCACGCCTGACAACAACAGATATCTCCGATACACCGGGATAAGCGGATTCGCTTAAGCCAATCTCATACGAATAGGATGAATACGGCTCAGGGAATGTACCCTTCTTTTCACCAGAATATTTTTCTTCGATCTTTTCGCGTGCAAGAAGTGATGCCGTGGTTATTGTCTCATGTCTTTCCACAATGCCGAGGTGATAATTCAGAGTGTATATAAGTGTAATCAGGAGAACACCGATTATTCCAAGTGAAATCATGATCTCAAGAAGGGTAAAACCCGCCTTGCGGGAATGCAAAAATACAGTGTCAGTGTCAGTGCTCAGGTCTATAAACATACCTCTCTAGTTTTTGAGTTGGGGGGGTTACTACGTACTTCAAATATGGAAATTTGAGATTCTTCACAGTAAATAATTCCTATTTTCATGTGGAATCTTAGTCAATATGGGTTCTTTGTATCCTTTCTTTTTTACTTCTTCAAGTGCCTCTTCGGATGTATGTCCCTTGCCTAATACTTTTTTCCTATCATAGCTCAATGCAACAAAATAACCCGGATATTTTTTTATGATAGGGGTCATATCTATTGCCTTCATTGAAATTTCACCTCCCTCTGTTATCTGTATTATATCACAAACTTTTTAATAGGAAACTGATAGAATCTTAGATAATGTACATTTCTATCAGTATTAGTCTCCCTGATTGATAGAACCTCCTATACCGACAAAACAAAAAGAATGGAGGGTTTTCACCCTCCATTTCTCATAGAAGTTCAGAATTTAACATACATATTTGTCAAGAGGGGTTTGCAAATGCGGGGATGCACCCATCAATGACTTCCATGTTCCATCAGGAGTTGTAATATGTTAAACTATCACTAATCGAATTAATGAAGCTCCCCGCCGCAGAGACGGCGGGGTATCAAAAAAATAAATCGTACTTTGTCATTCCCGCTTGTCGGGAATCCTTCTGATCCCCTCTTTGGCAAAGAGGGGTTAGGGGAGATTTATTGAAAATTTATTTATTC
>JACQXD010000002.1:0-10703 GCA_016208875.1 Nitrospirota bacterium | reverse complement strand
TCCCCCTTTGCCAAAGGGGGAATATAAGGACACCCCACAGCAGAGACTGTGGGGTATTTAAAATTTAATAAATAAAAAAATATTGAGGTAAAAGTGCCGCTTGCAGCAGAAAAAAGACAAAAATTGACACACTTATACATCGAGACAAAGAAAGGAGTCTGCGGAGGCGAACCCGTAATTGTTGGGACGAGGATTAGTGTTAGCCTTATTGTTGAATTAGACCAACTCGGTTATTCAGTAGATGAAATTGTATCCATGTATCCCCATATCACGCATGCCCAGGTCTATGATGCCCTATCTTATTACTATGACCATAGGAACGAGATTGACAAAATCATTGAAGAGAATAAAGAAGAATATTGGCAGGAAAAAACAAAGGGCGAAGGTTGGAGAAAATAAGGCTTTATATTGATGAAGACCTCACAGACCGTTTAGCTGTTGCTTTGAGAAGCAGAGGATTTGATGTTATTAGTGCCCACGAAGTTGATATGAGAGGCAGAACAGACAAAGAACAGTTAGAGTATGCAACAAAAAATAACCGTGTAATCTTAACAAGAAATATCAAGCACTTTATCAACTTACAGAGGGAATATTATAAAAATGGATTACTGCATAACGGCATGGTAGTTACAGATTACCTTCCTTTAAAAGAATTGATTAGAAGAATAACCAAATTCTTGAATGAGAGACATCCGGGGGAGATGAAAAATCGCTTAGATTGGTTACAGAATTATAAATAAAGCCGGTTAAAACTGAGTAACAACATAGAAAAGAGGGAGAGCTTTCGCTCTCCCATCTACTCTGAAATCGAAACAAGTCTATCACTACTTCGGAGCAGTACCTCAATGGTAGCAAAACCATTTATTGGAAGTCTTTGCCCGATGCAGACAATGAATCCTTCATCTACATATTCGAATTCCGAATATACTGGGTTCAGAACTATTCCTAAAATGCTTTCCCCATCCAATAGGATATCAACAATATCCTCTTGGGCAATCGCAGTGAATATTAATGCCATACCTCCTTCTGAAACCTCATAGTCAACCCTTGCTATGTTATCGGCCTCACCAGAACTAATACTTGGTGAGGAAAAAAAGCACAAGCAACTTACACAAATGAATGCTATCAATCTGATGAAATGTCGAGCAAACATTTTCCCTAACCTCCTTTGGGTATTTGGCATCCAAGCAAAGTTTAGCCACGTGATTTTCAAAATTATTTTCTCTGTTTTAGTCTTAAACCTTAATCTCCTATAGCCGTCAAAGAATTCTATTTTTAAGTGGTTAATTTTTATGTGACTTTGCTGGTATCTTTTCTCAAGAGGAAATTATGAATCTTTTATTAGCCATCGGGAGCAGGATACAGCATCTTAGAGAAAAGAAGGGTATTACGCAAGAGCAGTTAGAGGAAGAAACCGGAATAAACGCCAAATATATCAGTGCCATTGAATGCGGTCAGAAGAATGCTACAGTTAAAACGATGGAAAAGATTGCCGAGGGGCTGGATGTTAAACTTTATGAGTTGTTTCTTTTCCCTGAAGGATTAACCTCCGAAAAGATAACCAAAAAGGCCATAGATTCCCTACTTATTAAAAATGCAGACATTAAGACCTTAAATCTCTGTCTGGATTTTCTGAGGAAGTCGGCATAGGAGAACCCTATGGAATCTCTTTACCCATTTCACCGTTTGTTACCATGCCTACAACTGCAAAAATTCATCACTCGTTATTCCTGCCTGTTTGATAATCGCGCGCACAGTCCCCTCAGGAATGTCACCGGGATGATTCGGCACAGTCGTTCTTGCCCGCGTCTTAGGATTCCACCATATTTCATGACTACCTTTAGCATTGCGGTCAAACACAAACCCTGCTCCCCGTATTTTGCGAATGATATCTTTATATTTGCAGCCTGACAACTGTCCCATCAGGCAACGCCTACAGCAATGTCTATATCTATCTGCTTTGAAGGCTTCCTGATCCCAAAGGGTAATGGATCGCCATGTTCTTCGAACGATTCAATAAGCTTTCTTGCAACGTCATGGGCTATTTCCAGAGTTTCGGATATAGATCGCCCCTGAGCCACAAGACCGGGCATATCGGAACTCGTTGCTACATACCCACCCTCATCAAGCTCCTCAATATGTAATTTTAGAAAAATCTCGGACATTTTTCACCTCCAGCTTTATTTTCGTCACAAAGCGAATAGTTATTTGGCATTTACATCCTATTTGAAGTGATTATAACACAAGTAAGAAGTAGACCTGTGCCTCTTGTCGACAAAGACACGTCAATATAAACTCACGGTTTTTGTGACCTGTCCGAAAGTACAGGTAGTGTATCGTAAAAGAGTCTTTACCAATCATTGTTACATTCCCCCATAACGGTTCAATCCTAATAGATATATCTTGTATTTGTCAAGAAAAAAAAGAATAGATATATATTATTTATTATCCGCTTATAAACACATATAATTTCTGCTAAATGGATATAAAAAATGCAAGAAAAGAACTTGGTAAAAGGATTAGGCTGAGATTGCCGTTGTTTGATACCTGCTTAGTTAAGAATCGTTTGGCTAAAAATTCTATGCCCTCTTTTGTATAACCTGAGCGGATGATAACTGCAAGGATTTTTTCAATTTACCAAAGCTTCCGGATGTTTGCTGGCGACACGTAAGAGCGCAGATGCAGGGCCAGAAGGTTTACGCCTTCCCTGCTCCCATTCCTGTAAAGTTTTAACACTTACACCCATAAAAGCTGCAAAAGCTGATTGACTAAGGTGTAAGTGTTCTCTGGTCCTCTTGACATCGGAAGGTAATTCAACTTTGAATCTTCTTCCCTTGCCTTTTTTGATTGCCGTTACACCTTCGAGAATCTCTTGTCCGATATCTCTCTTTCTCATCTTTCGATCTCCTTTCTTATTTCACGTAATACCCTTACCGGTATATCCTCTGCTTCATTCTTTGCATAAACGGTAAGAAGCCATATTTCATCTTCTGTTTTTTTCCAGTAATATATTATCCTTAATCCGCTACGCTGGCCGTAGTTAATTCCTCAACCTGATCTTCTCATGCAGCTTTAAGGGTATATTTAACATCATAAAGAGGTTTGATCGTCTATGTTGTTGACACAGACACTAATCATTGACACTTCATTGCGCTTTGATTTTTTCATTTTGAATTACCTTCACCCTTCCACTGAGCGGATTGAACATAACGGCCAGTTCTTTATCGCTGTCTTTCAGGGTAATGCTCAGACTTATAACGGCCAGTTCTTTATCGCTGTCTTTCAGGGTAATGCTCAGACTTTCCTGGAGTCCGAGAGGGCTAAAAAATAAAGTCACTTCACCTGTGGAAAGGCTTCCTGTAGAGGTTGCAGACAGACTATAAAGGTCATCGAATTTTTCCATCCTATCGCCTTCGGAAGTATTCCACTTTAATGTTTTGTCATCGAGATCGAATGTAAGAGGCAGGGTCTCTTTCCTTGCAATCGCACTGTCATTTAAATACCTCAAAATAGATGCGATCTTTCCCGCATCGGACTTAAGCCTGCCAATCCCGAGATCGTAAAAAGACGGGGCAACAATGCCTATAACAAGAGATAGAATAAATACAACAACGATAAGCTCGATAAGGGTAAAACCGGCACCCCCCTTTAATTCCCCCCTCATCAAGGGGGGATATAGGGGGGTGTTATTTTTGAATTTTGAAATTTCTTTACTGGATGTCCCAGTTTTTAATATCCGCATCCTTGCCCTCGCCGCCTTCTTTACCATCGGCGCCAAGACTCAAGATGTCAAAGTCCCCATAAACTCCGGGGGATACATAGATATAAGGATTACCCCATGGATCCGACGGGATCTTTTTCTGCTCAAGATAACCGCTCTCCCTATAGTTGTTCGGGATATTTCCCGTTGTCGGTTTTTTAGCGAGGGCATCAAGACCTTGCCCTGTATCCGGATAAAAACCGTTGTCGAGTTTGAATAATTTAAGTGCCGTCTCAAAATTCTTGATCTGAACCTTTGCAGCCTTTATTCTGGCCTCATCAGTCCTGCCTATTATATTCGGGGCAACGATCGCAACCAGCAAGGCCAAAATAAAGACGACAACGATTATCTCGATAAGCGTGAACCCACCCCTTCGGGAATGAAAAATTACAGTGTCAGTGTCAGTTCTCAGTGTCACCCTTCGACACTGCTCAGGGTGACAGCCGTGGTGAGCCTGTCGAACCATATTGTCACTGACACTGGTTACTGACACTTTTTTGCTGACACAGACACTTCTTTGCATTTTGATTTCATTCGATATGCATTCCCCATATTTCCACTCATTCTATCATAAGTAAACAATCCATAGCTAACGTCAAAGCAGGCGATGAAGCCGATGTAATTAAGAACGATACCATAGAACCGGCAAGTGAGATTATTAGGTTTGAAAAGCAGATACTTCAGGTCGCCTGATGCCCTACCATTGCTGCTTTATTTGACGATTATTAACTCTAAAATCTCTTCTAATATTTCCTCTACGGTTGGTCTTTTAGCAGGAGACAACCCTTTCTCTGTATGTTTATGATTCAAGTTCCTTAAGCTGATCTTCAAGATGTCTTAAAATTTTCACTTCTCCTTCAAGCTCTATAAGTTCCATATCATTAGATTCGGTGTGTTCAATTTTACCTGCCATAAGTTTATCAATATCAACAGCAAGGGCTTTTGCTAATGAATTCACTTTCCCCTGCGTCATTTTTAAACTTTCCATAATGATCCGCTTTTCTCTATCTAACGCGTTGGTTAGCAAAGGGATTATTTTTTCAGAAGAACTACTTTTTATGGATACAGTTTGCATATTGCACCTCCTACTTAAAAAGTATAACATAAAAAACGGTCATTACAGGCTGATAAATAAAAAAGGGAGGGCTTTTTAACCCTCCCCTTCTCATAGAAATTCAGATAAAACTTACTTCTCAGTCCATCCCGATACACCCCAGTCGTGATCTCCACCGGACTTAGAAGATGAACTTACAGTGAATGAAAAACTATCGGAATCGAGGAGGTTGTAGCTCGTGTCATATATGCCCACCCAGTAATAGTATGTGCCTGTCGTTGAAGTGGCTGAGATATTTTGATATAGATTATTTATTGTTCTTGATTGCGATAGAGAAAAAGCCGAAAATGATATAATAAAACCAGGTCAGAGCGATTGGGAGGTTGTTATGCAAACTGAAGATTTGCAGAAAAGAATAACGGTTGACCCTGATGTAATGGTCGGTAAGCCTACTATTCGAGGTTTAAGGATAACCGTTGAGCAGATATTAAAGGCATTAGCCGGAGGTCTGACAGTTGAGGAAATATTAGAGGACTACCCCGAGCTTGAAAAAGAAGACATAAAGGCAGTGCTTTTTTATGTATCTGAGCTGGTAACCGATGAACAGGTTTTCGCTCTTAAATAAATCCTGCCCTTTCACACGGTGAAGTAGATTGAAATTCTTAGTCGATGTCGGAGTAGGTAAAAAAGTTGAAAGATGGCTTAAAGAAAACGGCTATGATGTCAAATCTGTAAGAGACATAAATCCGAAAGAAAAGGATGCAGAAATATTGAATTTTGCAGCTGCCGAAGGCCGCATGGTAATTACAATGGATAAGGATTTCGGAGAACTTGTTTACAACTCCGGCAGATTGCATTCCGGGGTGATGATTTTGAGACTTGATGATGCAAATGGAAGCCGAAAGGCCGAAATTGTAAAGAAAATATTGACAGGATACTCAGACAAGATATGGAATAAATTCTGCGTATTTCAGAACGGAAGGCTCAGGATAAAAAGCTGAAGGGGGAGAACTGAAAAGCTCTCTCCCCTTCTTTGAAATCGCTATAGTTCAGATAAATCTACTTCTCAGTCCATCCCGATACACCCCAGTCGTGATTCTCACCCGATTTGGAAGTTGAACTTGTAACGGTGAATGCAAAATAATCATAATCGAGAAGGTTGTAGCTCGTGTCATATGCACCTACCCAGTAATAGTATGTTCCGGTCGAGGTAGTGGCTGAGATATTTTGATATAGATTATTTACAGTAAGTGTCTTACCTCCCGAAAGTGTGAGCGATTTGGAGATTAATGTCGTCCATGTTCCATCAGGAGTTACAAGATATGTGTACACATCGGATGAGTAGCTTGCAACATTTCCCCTTCCCTCTGTTTTGACAGGAAATTGTTTATATGGTAAATTTGAGTAAGTTCTATAATTCGTTTATACCTCAATACAAGGAGAACAAACAATGTCAACGGCTGTTAAGGCTATCTTTGAAAACGGTGTTTTAAAACCCCTCAAAAAAATAGACTTAAAAGAACGCCAGAAGGTAGAAATAATCCTGAAGCCCAAAGAGAGCGCCGTGGAGAAAACAAAAGGGATGTTTAGAGCAAACCCCGACTTAATTAAATTCATTGCAGAAGATGACTCCATTTTATGGGACAAATAATCTCCGTAGGACAAGTTCCTGCCGGTACATCCATCTTTATTGACGCAAATATCTTCATCTACCACTTCATCTATGAAACCGCCGAATCTCAGTCGTGTACCTCTCTCCTTAAACGTGTTGAAAATGGCGATATTAAGGGTCTTACGTCTACAATAGTGCTCGCCGAGATATCGCACAGGCTTATGGTTTTTGAGGCAATAGAAAAATACGAACTCAACTCCAAGAATGCAGTTCGCTTTCTAAAGGAACACCCCGGCAAGGTCAAGTCATTAAATAAGCATTTTGCGGCGGTTAATGAGGTCAAGGAAATGGACATCCATCTTATGACCGTAGAATCGCAAGACATATTTGCAAGCCAAATGCTGCAAAAAAAATACGGCTTTCTCACCAACGACTCCATAAATCTACATCTCATGTTAAGAGACTCTATCTTCAACCTTGCCTCCAATGACCCCGACTTCGAGAAAGTTGATTTAATCACGCTATATAAACCATTTTAAAATACACCATCAAACAGATTCTTGGCGACACTGAAAAACTTCGGGGTGAATTTGAAACTTGGTCATAAAGATGCCGAAGTCGGATAGTTAAATCTTTGTTCCATAATGGCTAAGAATACTAATACTACAGAGAGAAAAACACTTTTCCAAGCACATATGCATGAAAATAAAGAGGAAAGGCTTTTCAGCCTTCCCTCTTTCAGTAACATTCAGATAAATTCAATTATCATCCCATCCCGATACACCCCAGTCATGGCTTCCGCCGGATTTAGAAGTTGAACTTGTGACACTGAATGAAAAACTATCGCTATCGAGAAGGTTATAGCTCTCTTTAAAGTCGCTCATTGCTCCTTAAGCTCCTTAACGACTTTGTTATAAAGTTCGGTACTTACCCATACCCCTTTGTTTCTTAACAGGTCAAGATACTCTCTGACCTCGGGAATTAGTTTACGGTATTTTGCTTCTATCAGAACGCCTATAGTACCCGTTATTTTCAGTCCTTTTAATTCGGCTATTTCTCGTCCAAGTTTTTCATCCATGATGATAAGGTCAGCATTTATTTCCTTGGCAAGAACAATGGTTTCACTTTCGCCACGGTCAAGCTCCGTAAGAAGCATTTCTACACCGACCATATTTTTGACCTCGGTAACTTCAAGAAAAGAGCTACTTTCTATGGAACTGACATCAGGCTTCCCCCTTGAAAACTCTACGGTTTCGGCAAAAACCTCTTTTGCTATAAAGACCTTTCTGTAAATCTTATGCAGAAGCTCAAGTTTTTTTATCCGTGAAAGAGCTATAATCGGTGTAGCGTTGACAACGACTCTCATCTACTGTGTTGAGACTCTCTCTTTGGCAGAGGCTATTTCATTGTTGAGTTCTTGGTCGCTCAGTTCTAAAACGGGTATCTGGTTTTTGCTGAGAAAATCGGCAAACTCAAGCCTGGGCATACCGACAAGTTCAGCAGCCTTGCCGAGAGACAGTTTTTTCCTCTTATAAAACTCTGTGGCCGCATAGAGCTTTATATCCCTTACAAACTCCTCTTTGCTCTCCTTCAGGCTTATAAGTATATCTTCAGGAAATTCTATTTCTGCCTTAACTTTATCTTTTACTATCATTATTGACCTCCTCTGTAATCTCTGTTTTATAGATACAGTATATCATAAAAACCATCTCCAGAAAGTTTAGATTTTTGGAGGTGCAACCCTCTCGCTGTCGTCGGTAAGCGTTAACTTGTGTCATATGCACCCACCCAATAATAGTATGATCCGGTTGTAGCGGCAGATGGGATATTCGTATATAGATTATTAGCCGTAAGTGTCCCGCCTCCCGAAAGTGTAAGCGATTTGGAGATTAATGTCTTCCAAGTTTCATCAGGGCTTACAAGATAGATGTATACATAGAATGGATAGCTTGAACTGGTATTGTTTGTGATTGAAATAGAAAATGGCCCGAATTTGTTGCCTTTGGAAACAGTGGTGGTAGTGGGTGGAGTGAGGCTTACGTCAATTGTGCCGGACACCTCTTGATAAAGCTCCTGTATCTCTGAATCTGATAAGGCACGGTTGTAGATGCGGATATCGTCCAGTGTGCCCTTAAACCAATGAGTGTCGCCGGAGCCATCATTATTTGAATCATCATCAGCACCCAAGAGAATACTTCTTGGACTTCCATAGTCAATAATACTATCAAAATCGGTCATTTCTGTTAAAAGATTGCCATACGCATATAATCGCCCTGTTTGGCTATCTTTAGTCATGCAAACGAAGTGGAAACTATTCTTTAACTCTGTAGACACAGTAAACCACTTGTAATAATAGATATATCCCTCAAGTTCATTAGTATTGCACTTATAAGCGAAACCACTAGCATTATCCCAATAAGCGTGTGAAGGGATAGCGAAAATCATGTCCGAATCTGAACAACTACTGTCAAGTTTTATCCATGCACAAACAGTAAACGGGTCTATTCTGAATGACTCATTCCAATGAAGCTCCCCGCCGCAGAGACGGCGGGGTATCAAAAAAATAAATCGTACTTTGTCATCTCTTTGGCAAAGAGGGGTTAGGGGAGATTTATTGAAAATTTATTTATTCAAAAATCCCCCTTCATCCCCCTTTGCCAAAGGGGGAATATAAGGACACCCCACAGCAGAGACTGTGGGGTATTGAAAATTTAATAAATCTTTATATAATCATTAACCCCATCAAACCTGTATGCACTATTTGCATTTCCATTCCTGTCTGATGTTAAAGTGGCACCGCTGACCGTTCCATTGTACCCATTTCCGCTCTCATCATTTGCATTTCTATTGAATGGATAGTAGGCTACAAGACCATCCGTGAGACTCGCAAAAGACGTAGATGCAAAAAGGATTAAAAACATTACGATAAAAACTGCTTGAATTCTTTTCATCTCTTTTCCTCCGACCAAAAGTTTACGGCTTCAAAGAAGCCAGTAGAAAATTGCTTTTACCTCTAATGCATCTTTCACCTCCACTATACAAATACACTTTTTACATTGTATTTGTCAAGAGTTTTTTGCACTTGTGTTTTTATGGTTTTTTACATTTTTGTTTTTTGTACCTCTCCATTATTTACCGGAAATCATTTACTGATGTAAAAATATCACATATAAGTATTATTGTCAATATTTTTTTAACTTATATTGGGTTTATAGAAGCTAAAAACAAACATATAATTCCTATAACCTGATAGGAGCTTACCAATGAATGACAATATCGCAATAGACTTGGGTAAAAGGATAAGAACTCTCAGAAAACTGAAGGGCTTAACACAGGAAGAATTGGGTGAGAAATCAGGCGTCAGTTATAAATTTATCGGCGAAATAGAAAGAGGAGAGGTAAATCCGAGCTTAAACTCCCTGCGACAGATAGCAAAATCCTTAGACTTGCCTGTAAGAGAATTATTCCCTCAGGCTGAAGAGATACTCCTTCAGTTTTCCTCTCAAGAACTACAACTTATAAAAAAGGCATTGAAACTATTAAACAAGGGTTTTGCGAGATTGTAAAACACACACGTCAACGAGAAACTTCAAGAAACCTTCTCCAGAAACTCCATATCCTCGTTGGCAATTATGGTTTTGGCGTATACGAGACAGGCCCTGATGTCTTCTCTTTCAAGCATGGGATAATCTTCAAGTATCTCATCTTCGAAAACCCCTTGACTTAATAGGTCGAGAATCATCTCGACTGAAATCCGCATGCCTCGAATAATCGGCTTCGCTCCAAAAATATCGGGATTGAAGGTAATTCTCTTAAGCAGGTCGATCATAAGCACACCTCCTCTTGTCTATTATAAATCAGTATAAAACACACCTCGTTTAAATACAACCGTGTGTTACTCTAAGCCGAGAAGATACCCGAATATGGCAGGTTTGTTATAAAAGAGGCTAAAAGATCAAAAAGCAGGATCAAGAAACGTGATAACCAATAAAAACTTTTTTATCCGATCTTCTCTATAAACCCCTTTGCGATTTAATCGCATCTTTGACCATATCAACATCATAAAGAGGTTTGATCGTCTATGTTGTTGACACAGACACTAATCATTGACACTTCATTGCGCTTTGATTTTTTCATTTTGAATTACCTTCACCCTTCCACTGAGCGGATTGAATATAACGGCCAGTTCTTTATCGCTGTCTTTCAGTGTAATGCTCAGACTTTCCTGGAGTCCGAGAGGGCTAAAAAATAAAGTCACTTCACCTGTGGAAAGGCTT
>JACQXD010000197.1 GCA_016208875.1 Nitrospirota bacterium | reverse complement strand
GTTACACATCCGGGCAACTCAGGGCAATATGCAACAAAAACATCCTCGTCAGGCTCGATTACTATTCTTACCTTCATATACTTCACCCCGTATCAGACATTAATAATCTTTTTTTTAATGTCATTACTTTATTCTATGATAACTCATACACACATAAATCAATCAACTCAAAACTCACATACCCAAACTGTAGAAAATGTACCTGTCCCCTTTTTCCTTAAATCTTTTCTGACAAACGGCTCTCCGCCAGTCAAAGAAAAGAATTTAAATTCGTTAAAATCAATTTTCTCAGCTAATCGCTGGAATACTCCTATTATTTCTTTTGTGGAGAGTTCTTTGCTAATGTCCCATGTTTCACGTGGAGACCCACAATGTACACATGTTAAATCGCAGTTTCTTGTAGTTTCCCAATAAATCATTTGAATAGGATGATTTTCTATATAATCTTGCACCCTATTCTTCCAAAGGGTAAAAGCTCTGAATAAATCAGTCACTCGAATATTCCTTCATCCTCGGTCAGTTATCTGACAGCTTTCATTTTTATTAAGTCCTTTTGAATTTTTTTCTCTTTGTTCCATTTCTCAATTGGATAGTCTCCATAAATGCTATATATCCCTGTTAGGGGATTAGGATTATTCAGCATTTGGAATATCTCTTTCTCCAAAATCTTCTCTTTTACTTCTATATTTTCTAACTTGGTCTTCATAATTTCCTCCTCTCTAAATATCCTGAACTTTTCCGTCTTTTATTTGCTTTTTTGTAAATGCATTTGTTTTTAAATCTCCTTTGGCATCAAATTCGATATACCCTGAGGCACCTTGAAATTTTACGCTTACCATGTGGGCTTGAATTTCATCCCCGGTGATTTTTTTAGACATCTTTATTGCTTTTGCTATAGACCAAACAGCATCATAACCATAAGCAACAAAAACATCCGCATCCTTATTGTATTTATTTTTATACATATTATTTAGTTGTTGAAATTCTGGTCCCGAATAAGAAAATTGTGCTACAAAGCGAGTGCCATTTGCTGCTGACCCTGCTATCTGAGTAAACTCCGGAGCTCCCCAGTTATCTGCTCCGTAGAGATTGACCTTCAACCCTAATTCTTTGGCTTGTCGCACTAACATTCCGCCTTCTTTGGGATATGTTGGCGAATATAAAGTGCTGACCTTTGCTGCTTTCACTTTTGACAAAACTGATCTGAAGTCTGTCTGTCCTTCGTTAGTAGCTTCAGTTAATATTATTTTGCCTCCCAGTTTCTCATAATAATTCTTGAATGACTTTGTTAAACCACTTCCCCATGAGTTGTCAGTATAAACAATTGCGATTTCATTGATTCCTTCATTTTTTATCCATTCTGCTACTATTTTTGCCTGTTGATCGTCAGCAGGACAAACCCTGAAGAAGTACGCTCCGCCTTTCTCTGATAATTCAACGGCTGAAGAAAGTGGGGACAACTGAACAATTTTATTTTGGTTGGCGATGGGTAAAATAGCTAAAGATACCGAACTTCCAGCCGCACCAATAACAACGGGATATTTGTTAACATTTGCAAAACCCTGCATTATATTGACGGCAGTTTTTGAATCATTGTGCTTAACGCAATTTCTGCTCCATCTTTTACTTTAACTCCATATGAGGCAATATCACCTGTCAATGGCAGTATCGCCCCTATCTTTATCTCCTTCTCCTCCTTCTTCACACACCCAAAAGAAAAGACCATCAATGAAGCTAAAAGGATTGAAATTATTATGAGGACTGATGAGGACTTGTGATTAATTCTATACATAACACTTGCCTCCATATCTTAAAAGTTTATGAGTTCATGATTTTATGAGTTTAGACTCATTTGATGTCTATAATTTTAACTATGTATTCCTTTATATTCAAGGCAATTTCATAAGCGATCTTTGCTTCTTCTGTGCTTGGTTCTGACCAATCATCAGGAATCGATAAGATAGTCAAGATCGTGTTTCTTTTCAAAAGGAGTATCAAGGTAAACGAGATACGCCTTAAGATATTTTTCAACGACTTGCTGACAATGGTAACAAATAATATCTGTATATTCGGGTCTATTATCGAGGGTTAGACGGGCAGTATCAAGGTCTCTTTCGGCCTTATGCAACCATTCTTTTACGAGAGAAGTTTTTTTATCCTGATTATCCATATAAGACTTTGCCTTTTTTAAGCACACCGGTAATAAATGCCGTATCAATCCCTTCCCATTTTTTAATTTCTTCAGGCGTATAGACAATTATATCCACGGCAACCTTCATCCCCCTGAGAATACGCCTTATTTCTTTTGTTCGATGATGCCTCGGCAGTGAACTTTCTTTTATTATAAGCAGGTCAATATCGCTGTCTTTAGTAGGACTACCGTATGCGTATGAGCCGAAAAGTATAACCTTTAAGGGAGTGATTTTTTCGGTTATTCTCCTGACTATCTCATCAATTGTTTTACTGTAATCTTCGATCATAATTTATGTCAGAGATAACGTTCTTCTCCGATGTTATTGATTATTATGCAAAATTATATAGCTTTTTGCTATAGTTGTGCAATACCGAAGTTATAAGACAAGACATTTCGAGAAATAAAGATAAATCTCGGCTTGGAAGTAACTCTTCAGTTACAGGTTACAACCCATCCCCTTAATCCACTCGACCATTTCAAAATCATCCACATCATACGTTTTTGTATCATACAAGATGGTATGATAACTTAGGAATTTCTCGAAACGCTCTAAGAAGGTTTCTTCTCGGATGCGGCCTCGCTGAATGGGAAAAGAGATCGCTTTTCCTTTAAGGCTGCACCGATAAATTCCCTGAAAAGCGGATGGGGTTCCGTCGGCCTTGATTTAAATTCGGGATGGAACTGACAGCCTAAAAACCACGGATGGTCTTCTATCTCTATGATCTCGACAAGTTCTCCGTCAGGACTTGTACCGCTTATCTTCATCCCGTGCCTTGTGCAGATTCCCTTATACGCATTATTGAACTCGTACCTATGCCTGTGCCTTTCCGATATCTCTTTTATGCTATATGCGTTAAACGCATTCGTCCCCTTTTCTATAACACAGGGATATGCACCGAGTCTCATTGTGCCTCCCTTTTCCGATACATCAGTCCGCTCCTCAATCCTTCCTTTCCTGAAATCAAACCATCTCTCCATCAGATATATAACGGGGTCATTAGTGTTCAGGTCAAACTCCGTACTATTTGCTTTAAGCCCGCACACATCTCTTGCATATTCTATTACGGCACATTGCATGCCGAGACATATCCCGAAATAAGGTATCTTCTTCTCGCGTGCATATTTTACGGCCTCTATCTTTCCTTCGATCCCCCTGTATCCGAACCCGCCCGGGACAAGGATACCGTCTGCCTCCGATAAATATTTCTCGGCACCGTGTACCTCTATTTCCTCCGAATCTACCCACTGCAAATGTACCCTTGCATCATTCGCAATACCGCCGTGCGTAAGGGCTTCTATAAGGCTCTTGTAAGAATCTTTAAGTCCTACATATTTACCCACGATTGCTATATTTACCTCGGCTTTGGGTTCTTTGACCTTTCTTACTATGTCCTTCCACTGCCGCAGATCGGTATCACCGGAAGGAATTTTAAATTTATTTATGATCTGCTGGTCTATCCCCTCTGCATTAAGGGCAAGCGGCACTTCATATATTGTGTCTACATCCATTGCAGTGATTACCGCATCGCCGTCCAGATTGCAGTGGATCGCTATTTTCTTTTTTGCCTCAGGGGTAAGGGGTCTGTCTGTCCTGCAAAGAAGTACATCGGGCTGAATACCTATTGCCCGCAATTCCCTTACACTGTGTTGGGAGGGCTTTGTCTTCAGTTCACCGGATGTCTTTATAAAAGGTACAAGTGTGAGGTGCACATAAAGTACATTCTCCCGGCCTACGTCATACCTCATCTGCCTTATGGCCTCTAAAAACGGAAGGCTCTCGATGTCGCCTATAGTACCGCCTATCTCGACTATTACTACATCGTAGTCGTTACTTACGGACTTTATCGCACGTTTAATCTCATCCGTTATATGCGGAACTACCTGAACGGTGTCGCCGAGATAATCGCCGCGTCTCTCTTTAGTGATAACGTTATAATAAATCTTTCCTGTAGTATAATTGTTTGCCTGAGACGTTCTTATATGAGTAAATCTTTCATAATGCCCGAGATCGAGGTCTGTCTCTGCGCCGTCGTCAGTAACAAAGACCTCGCCGTGCTGAAAGGGGCTCAATGTCCCTGGGTCTACATTTATATACGGATCGAGTTTCTGAAGAGTAACCTTTAACCCCCTTGCCTCAAGAAGTGCACCGATCGCAGAGGCGGCAATCCCCTTACCGAGAGAAGATACGACCCCACCTGTTACGAAGATAAATTTAGCCATTTTTTTACCCTTTCTAAATCATGCGGGGTATCAACCCCGATGGTTTCGAATACCGTCTCTTTTACCTTTATCCTAAACCCATTCACAATAGCACGAAGCTGCTCAAGTTTTTCTACCTGTTCTAATTCTACGGGCTTCATCCTTGCAAGACTTAAAAGCACATCCTTCCTGTAACTATAAATGCCGATATGTTTGTAAAAGTTGGAAGTTGGAAGTTGGAAGTTGGGAGTATCATGATACATGATACATGATGCATGATGCATGATGTCTTTATCCTGCATCGTGTATCGTGCATCTTGCATCCTAAAATTGTCTCTATCAAACGGTATCGGCGCCCTCGAAAAATACATAGCAAATCGATCTTTATCAAATACGACCTTTACTACATTGGGATCAAATATTTCTTCAGGAATTTCTATCCTTTTTACAAGTGTCCCCATCACCGCTCTTTCATCATCGAGCAGACCTATAACATCATCTATCATTTCCGGTCTGATGAGCGGCTCGTCGCCCTGGACATTGACAATTATATCATAATTCAATGAGGCAGCGACCTCTGCGACCCGGTCTGTCCCCGATGTATGAATGTCCGAGGTCATTACGGCCTTACCGCCGAATCCAAGCACTACTTCGAATATAGCCCTGCTGTCGGTTGCAACTATGACTTCTGCTGCGAGTTTTGACTTTTGTGAATTCTCAAAGACATGCTGTATCAGCGGCTTGCCGTTAAGGGGTGTAAGGGGCTTTCCCGGAAAACGGGTTGAATCATAACGGGCAGGGATGATCACGATCGCTGTCATTATATGCAAATAATTATATCATACTTGTCCAAGTGTCAGCTTATGTGTTCATGATTTTTCAAATGGTTCATACAATACTCGTAGTCTCCTTTGCAGGTCGAACAGTATCTGAATTCCATTCGGGGATCGTTTTCTTCTGTTATGCCGCATATGGTACACTTGTGGATGGTTGATTTTTTCTGAACCGTTTTTGCAAATCTTTGTCTGTTGGAATAACCTGCCCTGCCGGCTTTTATCCCTGCGATAATATCCTTGCCAAAGAAAAGAAAGAAATTAAAGACAGAAGCAACGGCAGCAAGTTTATCGGTGACCGGAGCAGTAAGGACCGTGAAGGCGATAAACGCCCAGTTAAGCCATGCCAGATATTTTACTTTTACGGGAATTATGAAAAACAGCAATATCTCGAAGTTCGGGTATATATGTGCAAACGCAAGAAAAAGAGACATGTTCAAATATAACCCGGTTGCGCCGCCGGATATGAAAGCTGCTATTGTAGTACCGGCCATCCCTGCAAGGTAATAAATGTTAAACCTGAAACTTCCCCATTCATGTTCAAGACCCGTGCCGACTATGTAATAGAAATAAAGTATGAATAGTATCCAGAAGAGCGAAAACGTCGGAGGTATGAATATGTAAGTTACTAATCTCCAGACCTCTCCGCTCATTACCAGTACCGGGATTAAAGCCAGCCTGCCGATAATATCGACTTCCGGTCTGGCATAAGATATAGCAAAGACAATGAAGTTAAACCCGATGATGTACATCATGAGATTCGGTATGGCATAACTTCCGAATCTTCTTTCGAGCCTGTTAAGTAGTTTCACACGCAGTCCTTAGTAGTAAAATGACTCTTCATTAAAGAGGCGATAGGGTTATTATACAACATATCGTTTCTATGCTAAAATCCAGAATGGAATTTGTTGATGTGGTTTTCCCGTTAAATCTCGGTCCTTTGACATATAAATGCCCTGAACACTTAAGAGAGAGAGCCGTGCCGGGCATGCTCGTTTCGGCGCCCTTGAAAAATAAGACAATAAACGGAATCATCTCAGGCAAATCTTCTCCGTCTGCTCTTTGCCCAATGTCCTCTATCCGTTATATAAGCGATATCCATGGTGAATCGCCACTTCTTAGTCCACCCCTTCTTAAATTGCTTACATGGATGTCGGACTATTACATCGCAAACATGGGGATTGTCCTTAAGAATATGCTGCCGGCGGAGGCGTTTAAGAAGGTAAAGGCAAGGAAGAAACAGCATTTAGAATTCAGCGTTCGGCGTTCGGAACAAAGCTTGGAACAACTGCAAGAAGTTGATGAAGAGGCACTTGTAAAGATCAATGAATCCGTTTCAAAGAAAGAATATAAAACTTTTCTTCTCCATGCACCTACATCTTTATACGAAATCTCGTTTCTTACAAAGATTCTACAATCGCATAAAGGTGTAATAATCCTTGTGCCTGAGATCATATATGTAAATCATACAGCTCCCCTCATCAGGGAAATTGCAGGAGAAAGACTGTGCATATTACACAGCGGTTTAAGCAGAGGCGAGCGTTCGGATACCTGTGGGAAAATTTTTTCGGGACAGTGCTCCATCGTCCTCGGTACAAGAACAGCCCTCTTTGCCCCTTTGAAGAACGTATCCCTGATTGTGGTTATGCAGGAACACAGTAGTTCGTACAAGCCGGAAGAGGCACTGAGATACAATGGAAGGGATATCGCCGTTATGAGAGGGTATCTCGAAAAGGCCACGGTGGTGCTGTCATCGATCTGTCCTTCGATCGAATCCATCTATAATGCAAAACGTAACAAATATATCCTTATGAGGCCGGATGTGGTTATTCGAAGACCAACGATAAAGATAGTGGATATGCATTGTGAAAAACAGATCAGCCCTAATCTCTCGAAAACGGTTGTAGATGCTGCTATGTCCTCAATTCGGAAAAACGAGCGAATAATGTTTGTCATAAACAGGAAAGGCTATTCGATGCTCACGTGCAGCGAATGCGATTATACCGAAACATGTGATAAATGCGGGATCCCCCTTGTCTTCCATAAAGACGATAAATCCCTTAGATGTCATTATTGCGGGTTCAAGTCTTTGCCTCCGGATAAATGTAAGCGATGCGGTAGTTTTAATGTCAAACTGATGGGAGCAGGAATACAGCGAATAGAGGAGGATATCAAAAGGTATTTGAATATCGAACCGGTGAGGCTGGACAGCGACAGGATAAAAAGGAAGATAAAACCCGACGAATTGTCGGAGATAATAAAGGAAGGGAACATGGTCTTAGGTACAAAACTGCTGACCGGGCGGCTGCATGGGGCCGGAGAATTTGGGATGGCAGCGGTTTTGAATGCCGATATTTATTTAAACCTTCCGGATTTCAGATCTATTGAAAAGGCATATCAGGAAATATCCGTTATCGCAGATAAGATAAAACCCGGCGGCAGACTTTATATACAGACAAGGATGCCCGGGAACTATCTTTTTAGCTTTGTCAAAAATAATGATTATTATGCATTTTGTGAAGATGAGTTGTCGAGGAGAAAGGCCGTAGTATACCCTCCATATTCGAAACTGGCGATTATAACCTTTACAGGTATGGATTATGACGAAAATAAAATAAGAGATACCGTTAAAAGACTTCTCGCAAATGATGAAGGGTTGGAGATCCTCGGTCCTTCTTCTTTCAGCAGGAGAGGTAAAACCGAACATATTATTCTCCTGAAATCAGCGTCAAAAAGTAGGTTGCACTCCTCTGTGAAAGAGTTCTTAAGTCTGTTTGAGGGTCATAAAAATTTAAAGGTCGGCATCGCCATCGATCCGTGATAGAAATGCATAAGCTGTGAGACTTGTTCTTTACGGATAATGTGGTATCATATTTATAAATAAATATCGGAAAGGAGGTTTAACGATGAGAAAGGTATTTTTTACGTCATCTATTGCATTACTGCTATTTACTTTTCTGGGCTGTTCCGAGCCGGAAAGAAGACCGCCTCCGCCGCGGCCTGAGGCTGCTCCTCCCCGGGTGGCGCCTGCCGAACATATTGCGAATCGGATAAGAGAACTCCAGCAGAGGATCGATGATGGTGTCAGGTCAGGAGACCTGTTATCTACGGAAGCCAAAAACCTGCAGCAAAGACTGGACGGGATAAAGGCGGATTTTGATAGAGTAAGAGAGAGGGGGTTGGATCCATTCTCGGTTGATGCACTCAACAGGAGACTCGATTCCCTTGACAGGGATATATTCGGACAGAGACGAGATTACCAGAGAAGGTGGTAAATATCGGTGTCAGTGAACAGTGTCAGTGTCAGTTTTCTGTGTCTGTTCACTGACACTAATCACAGACACTATTCTTACCGGCACTGACACGATTTACCGACACTGTTACTTATGTGTATGCAGACTTATCACCTATATCATAATGAATAGGCATAATCACCTTTCTTAAGGTAAAAAAAACGAGCATCCCTGCTATTAAGAGAAGGCCGTAGGAAGCGATGCTCGATGTCATTACTCCTATGGAGAATAAGAAGATGTATAAAGGCATAATTAAGGCCAAAAGATAGCCCTCCATTAGTTTGAAGCAGAATGCCTCTTTTGCCGTAACAAATCCGAGACAGCCCGATAATGGGATCAGTAATAGAGGGCTGTAGGATTTACTAATCAGGACTCCCGAAATATCTCCTTTCCCGATGACAAAAAGGATTATTATGCAGGCTATAGATATAAGATACAGCTTTATCAACGCCTTCTTGAATTTGTTTATATAAAGATGGATAAAAAATACACTCAGACCAACGGATACATAGAGGGCAATTATTAATGTATTAATTCCAAGGCCGGTTAATTTGATATTGTGTCTGTACAATATGATATAGGCAGCGATTGAGATAATCATGGCCGATAGCACAATGCCTGCCCTATAAAGCACCACTGTAGCCTTATCCCATCCGGTCAAAGGCTGGAAATAATACTTCTCTCCCATACGTCTCTATAATAACAAATTAAGCTAAAGGAATTCGCCCCAAAAAAACAGAGATAGGAAAGACTGCTAATAAATATCATGGGTGAATGGTATTCATTTCAAATAAATCCAGGTTCAATCTTCTGGCGATATTGAAATGTTCCCTTGCCTTATCAAGCAATCCTTTGGCTTTATAAGCAATTCCAAGATTGAGGTGCAATTTTGCATCATTCGACCCCAGCTTTAAAGCAGCCTCATAATGTCCTATTGCTTTATCGACTGCACCGGAATAGAAATAGGCAAACCCCAGGCAGGTATGTGCTTCTGCAAAATCCGGTTCCAGTCTCAAGGCGATCTGATACTGCTCAATAGCCCTATCAATCCACCACTTTTCACGATAGGCAAGACCAAGATTATGGTATCCTCGTGCCTTTTTAGGACTCTTACTTACCACGTCTTCCCAGAGGCTCACTTCATCCTTCCATACAGTATTCCTTTGATAAGCAGCAATTGAAAAAATAATAACAACAGTAGTCAGTAGTAAAGGGAACCCGTAACGCGTAACGCGTAACACGTGATGGGCAATACGTGATGTGCAATAAAACACAATCATGCTAAAAGCTATGATAAAACCAATCGATGATAGATAAAGTCTGTGCTCGTGAATTATATCTACACCCAAAGATAATATTTCATCGGACTTCGTATGAGACGTCAACACAAGATAAGGTGAGACGGGCATAATACTTGATTCGATAGATAACGTTATAAAAAACCAAAAGATACCGAAGGCGATAAACCGTAATGCGTGATGCGTAATGCGTGATGCGTGCATTGTGGATTGTTCATCGTGTATCATGTATCGTGCATCATGCATCGTAACTCGTGACCGGTAAAGCAAATAGACCCCAAGCCCGAATATAGAAAGCAAAAAAAGGAATGATAAAACTACCTGTGGTTCAAAGAATGAATTGTATACCGGATAATCATAATCAAGATTCTGATTTATAGGGAAAAACAGCAGCCTTATATATGTAACTATAACTCTAAATTGTGTAAGCAGATAATTCTGTACCGATACTGTTGTTGTTTTGGTCACCTCATTGACATCACTTATTAATTCTCCTACCGGTTTATCTATTCCTATAAGACTTAAAGGAATAATCAGCATTGTAAGCAATAGAGGGATTAAATAGAGAATCCTTTTTCTGATGCGTAATGCGTGACCAATAGCCCCCCCACCCATCCCTCCCCCTCGAGGGGGGAGGGTTAGGGAGGGGGTGAGGAACATGAATTCATAAAGGGTTGTAACAACCGGAAGCGTAATCACGATGCATGATTCACGATTCATGATGCACGATGTATGATTTTCTTTATCGTGTATCGTGTATCCTGCATCGTGCATCTTTTTTGTATCGTGTATCCTGAACTTTATATACATCACAAGCGATAGCAGATAAAAGAATGTTGCAAGAGAAGCAACCCTTTGCCAAATGTAAGTAACTGCCTGCGTCTGAACGGGATGGGAAACGAAGATAAGAGCAGAGAAAAGGGCAACCAAATGGTGATGCACGATCCATGATGCATGATGCACGATACCCCCCTTTAATTCCCCCCTTAGTAAGGGGGGACTGAGGGGGGTGTTGCCTTTATCGTGAATCGTGAATCGTGTATCGTGTATACTGAGCGTCAGCATCACAAACCAATAAACTAAGGATTGCGTTGAGGATATGTATTACAAGATTGAAAATATGATAACCTGTCACATTGAGGCCATGTATTCTATAATTCAATGCAAAGGTAAGATAGCCGATGTATCTCAGCTTGAATGTGTCATATCCCAGGATAGCATTATTAAATGCCTTTGCCTTTGAAGGCTCAATAAAAAAGTTTAAGTCCTTGATTATGGGATTTTCGACAATAATAGGGATATCATCGATCTGAAAATGGGCATGAAATGTGTTGGCATAGGCAAGAAGGCCAACGATTGCTATGAGAAAAAGATGAAAGATCGGGTTGCGGAATAAATTTCCCCTTGATACTTTACCCATGAATAAATATAACACTTCCATCCGATTTTCTCACGGACAGAAGGCTGTCTTTAGGCTATAATATTTTATGGATAATCGGCTGGACAAATTCATAAAGTTTATTCTTATAGTCTTGATTTTGTTGGTTTCGTCGCTGCATTTGCTAAGAGAGATTCGTGATAGTGACTTTTTCTGGCATCTTAAGGCAGGTGAATGGATATGGCAGAATAAGTCGCTGCCCTCGGAAAACCCTTTTACCTATACTACACCACCGTCTCATACCGGATGGGAGCGATTCGTCCTGACTTCATCATGGCTTAGTGAAGTTATTTATTATCTTTTCTATCTCGCAGATGGGATGTCCGGTATAGTGATCTTAAGGTTTGTAATCACAGGTATTCTTACTTATATTATGCTAAAAAGGAAACAGGGGGACAGCATATTATATATAGGTCTTTTTTTATTTTTTTTGATAGAATTTCTTGAAGAATCATCCTTAGACAGACCACAGGCCTTTTCGTTTCTTTTCTTTGCTGCACTTCTTTTCATCATGGAAAAAATAAAAGATGCCGAAACCGGCAGGGGTAGAACGATTTATTTTCTCTTGCCTTTATTTATGCTTGTCTGGGCGAACATGCACGGCGGTCATGCCATAGGACAGGTTACCATAGTCTTTTATATCCTTACCGAGGGCATAAAATTTTTCCATCCGTCTTTGAGACCGATGGAAAAAAAGATATATAAGAGATTGCTGATTGCAGGGGTTACAGGCATTGTCTTTTCCTTTGCAAATCCCAATTTATATCATACTGTTGCAACGGTTATAAGTGTACCTGCCAATATGGCAGCCGATATTATTGAATACCAGTCCTCATTGAATAAATTTAAGACATCTTATGATTATAATATGCTTTTATACTGGTTTATTCTGCTCCTAACAATTATCGGACTGATCATTAATATAAAAAAGACGGATATTACGGAGGCCGCACTTCTTGCGGGGACCGGATATTTTTCCTTTACTACGATACGTTATATCCCATTCTTTATGATTACTGCCCTGCCGGTAGTAGGGAGGTTGTTTTCTACAAAGGGCATATTAAAATGGAGCAGGATTTTAATGCTCCTTATAGTGGTTTATATAGCAATATTCTTCACGTGGGATGAAAGGTCAAATATTAATCGCATTGCAACCGGTAGATGGACTAACAACTATGCAGCTCCTGAAAATGCCGTTGAATTTATTCTAAAAAATAATATCAAAGGGAACATGTATAACTACTATAACTATGGAGGCTATCTTATATGGAGGCTTGTCCCCGAGAGAAAGGTTTTTATCTATGGGGGAAATACTAATGAGCAAATCCACATACATTCAATGCTTATCAACGATGCAAATGAACAGGACGTCTCAGGATTGCCGGCTTGGAAGTACATCCTTGAAGCTTATAATGTAAGTTATATAGTCATTCCGCTATTTGAGTCATCCGGTCGGAAGCTTCCCCTTATAAATTCCCTGTTAAGAGACGGGGATTGGATACCCGTATTCTTTAATCTGAACTCATTGATATTCGTAAAAAATTTACCGGGAAATTATCATGTAATAAATACGTATGCTATTCATAAGGATTATCTTATAGCCAATATCCCGTAATATGACAAAAATCATATTAAGCAGTTTAACGGTATTGTAAACTGTGTATATGCAGATGAAAGTCGGCATATTCATCACAGCAATAATATTCTTTGGCCAATCCTATGCCATTGGCTGTAATGTCTGCCACAGCAAAAACCCGAAGATGGTGAAGATGCATAAAGAGCTTGAATACAAGGACTGTTTCAAATGCCACGGCCCTACGGCAGTAAAATCCCTTGAAGAGAGAAAAAAACAGAGAGAAGCCGACATCGTCTGCGGCAGATGTCACAAGAAATAACTCCAGGCTTATAGCTGTCAGCCAAGGACAAGATTGCTTCGCTTCGCTCGCAATGCCACTTTTCTAAATCGGGATTGGGGTAACATCAAACCACTTGACACATCGCTATTAAAATTTTATCCTTACAGCAGTATGAAAAAACCTTGGGCAGGGCGATTTACGGAAAAGACCTCGAAAGTCGTTGAATCCTTTACAGAGTCAATCTCCTTTGACAGGAGGCTCTGGAGGTACGATATCGAGGGAAGCATTGCCCATGCAATGATGCTCGGCAGGCAGGGGATCATACCACTTAAGGATTCAAAGCCAATAATAAAAGGGCTTGAACAGATAGCAAATGAAATAGAGGAAGGCAGCTTTGAATTCAGAGAAGAACTCGAAGACATCCATATGAATATAGAGGCTGCCCTGATAAAAAAGACAGGTGCTGCCGGCAAGAAGCTCCACACCGCGCGTTCAAGAAACGATCAGGTTGCACTCGATCTAAGACTCTATCTCAGGCATGAGATCAAAGAGATAAATTTATTGATAACCGGTCTCCAGAGAGTGATTCTCGAGGCTGCCGAAAAGAATATCGCTGTCATCATGCCCGGATATACGCATCTTCAGAGGGCACAACCTGTACTGTTATCGCACCATCTCCTCGCATATGTAGAAATGTTTCAGAGAGACAAGAGCCGTTTTGAAGATGCATTAAAAAGGATAAATACACTCCCTCTCGGCTCATGTGCACTCGCAGGTACGACGCTTCCGATTGACAGGGGTTACGTTGCAAAACTTCTCGGCTTCGAGGGTATTACCGAAAACAGTATTGATGCAGTATCGGACAGAGACTTCGCAATAGAGTTCTTAGCAGATTCGAGCATTTTTATGATGCACCTTTCGCGCCTCGCAGAAGAGCTTGTGATCTGGTCGACATCGGAGTTCGCTTTTATAGAATTGCCTGATGCCTTCACAACCGGTTCGAGCATAATGCCCCAGAAGAAAAATCCCGATGCCGCGGAACTGATACGGGGGAAGACAGGAAGGGTCTATGGAGATATGCTTTCACTGTTAACGGTGATGAAAGGGTTACCCCTCTCATACAATAGAGATATGCAGGAGGATAAAATCCCGGTATTCGATGCGGTAGACACTGTCAAGTCATGCCTTGCAGTGCTTTTACAGATGCTGCCTGAGATAAAGTTTATGAGAGAGAGAATGCAGGACGCAGCAGGAGAGGCATACAGTACTGCAACGGATATCGCAGAATATCTTGTTAAGAAGGGGGTTCCGTTCAGAGAGGCACATGGGATAACGGGAAAGATCGTACTTTACTGTGTAAGAAATGGAAAACAACTCGGAGAGCTTTCTTTAAATGAGTTCAAGAAAAAGGACATCGAGGGGAGGGACAGCCCCTTCCGAGGTAAAGAGACAGTTAAAGAGACTCAGAAAAATCCTGAAATAAAATTTGGGAGGATTTATGCTTAAAAGATTTATCCTATTATTAGTTTGTTTGCTCATTATTTCATCTTCTGCATTTGGAGAACGCAAGTTAATCAAGATCAGTGTATTCCCTCTACCGCCTAATCTATCTGCAACGGTCCAATTTTATGAACCATCAGGGAATAACATTCTTGATGCAGATGAAACAGGAAAGCTTATTATTACTGTTCAAAACAATGGGAAAGGAGATGCCTTTGATATTAAGGCGGAAATAAATGCAAACAAAGCACTCAATGGTCTATATTATGACAAGACTGTCCATATCGGCACAATACCGGCAGAAGGAAGTCTCACTAAGGAGGTTGAATTAAGGGCATCTGAAGAAATTCAGACCGATACATTGAGTTACAATATAGAGGTAAAGGAAGCTAATGGATTTGATGCTAATCCCTTAAAGATTGCCTTTAAGACAAAATCTTTCGAGCCGCCTAAGCTTGTTATTGCCGATATGGGAATAGAAGACCAGAACAAGAACTATAAAGTAGAACCTATGGAGATAGTTGAAATTACAGCAAGGGTTCAGAATATTGGATATGGAGATGCACGAAATGTATCTGTTGATATTCACCCGGGACAAAACGTCTTTATGGCAGGTGAGGGGACTACGCATTTCGAACTCGAGAATATTCAGGCAGGTAAATTCAGAGATGTGAAATTCATGTTCTATACGAATAACCGTATTAAAGATGGTGAGAAAATACCAATTACAATAGATATTAAAGAGAGAAGACCAAAGTTTTCAGCTTCCAATCCCCTATCCCTCGTTATGAATGCGCCCCAGAAGAAAACCGATGAGGTAATAGTCAAAGGAATCGAGACAGAAAAGAAACCGGATATCCAGCTTGCAACAGGGTTAAGTATTGATGTTGATATGACTGTTCCTGAAAGTTCCCTATATGGCAAGACGGTTGAGCGGACTGGAACAACAGCCAGTGGTTATGGGGAATGATAATGATGTGATAGTGGTGTTGAAGAAATAATTCTGAAGATCTGGGGTAAAATATAGTCATACGACTAAACGGAAGGGAGGTTGGAAATGGCACAAGTTAAGGACGAGATAATACGGTTTATCGAGAAATTGCCGGATGACTACTCCATGGATGACATCATGGCAGAGTTATATTTTAAACAGCAGGTAGAGGAGGGATTGCGTGATACTGAATCTGGACGCATCCATTCCCATGAGCAGGTTAAGAAAATGGTATCGGAATGGCGAAGATCATCTGGTCGAATTTAGCAAAAGAACATCTGAAGGATATTGATTCCTATATCGCTGAAGGGTCGCCTTTCTATTCAATAGTTTTTATAGATAAGATGATTGCAAGTGTTGAGAAAGTGGCGTTGTTCCCATTATGCGGCAGGGTTGTTCCTGAGTTTGACAGGGAAGATATAAGGGAGATTTTCTTTCATAAATATAGAATTGTATATCAGATTAAAGAGGAGAATATTAGTATTCTGGCAATTGTCCACGGAGCGATGGATATTCTAAAAAAACAGGAGCGGGAATCGTGGGATTTTACATAATGAGATGGATTTTATTGGTGAGCTTTGCGACTCTACTATTAATTGGCAGTCTTCACGCTGCCGAGGTTAAAAACCTTGATGCAAAACAAGTAGGCAATCGAGTGCTGTTTGAATATGATGTTGCAGGAGATGAGGATGAAACAGAGGTAACGTTCTCACTCACGATAAACGGCAAGACTTACAATGCTGACACGCTTCATCTTGAAGGAGATCATGGGAAGGTGAAAGTAGGAGAAGGTAAAAAGGTATGGTGGAATGTGCTGCAGGATTTTCCGAAGGGGTATGCAGGGGATTTGGAGTATGAGATAGCAGCAAGCAATAGTTCTAAAGTTTTTACAGATAAAGGAAAGACGAAGGACATCTGGACAACAAGTGTTTTCTCCTATGCTGCTGGTGGGGGTGGTCCAGGCGGAGGGCTCGATAATGAGTGGCTGGAGGTTGGCGGCTGGGGGGATCTGTACTATAGCCTGATCCAGTTCGACCTGACCAACCTTCCCCCGGTAGCGTCGTCTGCCAGAATTGAACTCTTCGTTGTGCAGATGAAAGGTGATGGGACCACAAAGATGTACATGGATCGTGTCGCTGAGTTCTGGGACTGGAGGATTCAGGGTACCGGGAGCGACCGGAAGCGGCTTTGGTGGGCCGATCGACCGGCGGCTGTTCAATGGATACCAGGTTCCCTGCCGGCGCCTACGGTGGGCCAGTGGTACAGCATAGACATCACGGATCTCTATAACGCATGGCAGAGCGGCACTTACCCGAATTACGGGATACAATTGCGTCCAGTCTCAAATAACAACCGATGGAATGAGTTTTACAGCTCCAACTATACTGGCGACCCTTCTTTAAGACCGAGATTAGTAGTTAAACCCTAAGGGGCGGTTGGGTGAAAAAGGGATAAGTCCAATTATTGACACGGTTTGCCTAACGAGGCACGCTTTGCGGGTTCAGGTTTGTAACCTGAACCTGATATTTCTCTTATCCGAAAAACCCAAAATAATGGGAGGCAGGATGCTGAAATAAATTTCCTCAGCGGCGGGCCAATACCCGTCCTATGGTGTGTTTTGATAATCGCGATTGTCTTTGATTCAACCACTTTTTGAATGATTCTTGAGTCTCACCGGATGGTTTGCCTGCCAACAATCCTTCAACGCTTATATCTTCATCAATATCTTCCCAATGGATACCGTAACCCCTGCCGATTAATCTCCAGTTATTCCTTTCTTCCGGTGCAGCATTTACCAAACGAGGGAACCATTCAAGAGGAACCGCAATTGTTCTTCCGTCACTGAGATCTACGGTCAGCGTATCCCCCGTCACTTTTACATTTTCAGCTCTTGGTATTTCTATTTCAATTACCGAAATATTCATTCCATGCCTCCAATAATTTTGAATGATGCTCATTTACAACTTTACGTATTTTGGTAATCTCTAACCTGCTAAACCCTCCGCTACTTTGTAATCTAACAGGATCAATCCAAAACTTCGCAATATTTTCATCCCGCTCAACATGTATATGTGCCGGTTCATCACGGTCTCCAGCATAAAAGAAAAAACGATACGGCCCAACTTTGAATACCGTTGGCATTTTTTAATACTATCATATTCTCGTGTTTTTCGCCTAACATTTATTATGTTTTTAATTCCCACAGTCTCTTGGGAGATAGACTTGAGTTCATCAACAAGTAACCTGTTCCCAAAAGCAGGTTCAGGTTTGTAACCTGAACTTTTCTGCGGGTTCAGGTTTGTAACCTGAACCCTTTATTTTTGGTAGCCTGCATCCAAGACATCGGGTTCCGGTCAGAGACCCGAACCCACAATGGAGGTTGTCAACCAAACACCTCTGTTCAAATCTGGCCCGGTCATGCAAAGCATGCGGATAAGTCATGGTTTGAGGAAGAAATTGTTTGAATAATTCACGGCAGTGGCATGTTATAATTGGATTATACCATTGACCGGAGGTGAAGATATGAAAGTTATTATAGAGATAGAAAGAGACGAAGAGCTTGAGAAAATTAAAAAAACTTTTAAAGGAGAAAAAATTACCGTTGTAAGATCTCAAAAAGAGAGGGGAAAAATACTGGAAAACATTTTTAAAAAATACAATGTAAAGCTTCCCCCCAATTACAAGTTCGATAGAGAAGAAATACATGCCCGATAAAGTCTTCGTAGATACAAATGTGCTTGTATATTTTATAAGCGCAGAAGAAGATAAAAAAGCAAAGGCTGGAGAGGTGATATTTTCAGACCGTGAAGTATATATAAGTTCTCAGGTTATGAGCGAGTTTATAAGTGTTTGTTTCTCCAAGAGCCTTTTGGCTTTAGAAGACTTAATAGTTTTGGTTAATAATTTTCTTGAATCATTAAGATTTTCATCTGTAGAAGAAAGCACTATTAAGAAATCACTTCTAATAAAGAAAGAGTTTAATTATTCATATTGGGATAGTTTGATAATAGCGGCGGCGTTAGAAAATAATTGTTCTGTTCTGTATACAGAGGATATGCAGAATGGACAGATAATTGATGATGCACTGACTATTATTAATCCGTTTAAAGTATAATTTTTTGACCACTTTTAATTAGGGGCACTTGGGCTTCCGCCTACTCAGGACTAAGTGGTTTTTGAACTCTCTGCAGGTTCAGATTTGTAACCTGAACCCTTTAGTTCTTGTTTGTCAGCCTGCATCCAAAACTTCGGGTTCCGGTCAGAGACCCGAACCCGCAAAATAGGGCCATCCAATGCCGAGAGATTGCTTCGTCACTTCATTCCTCGCAATGACAAAATAGAATGGAGCCGGTTGCAAACCCGCTCCCGCAAAGACCTGTTGCCCAATAGACTACTCTGCAGGTTCAGGTTTGTAACCTGAACCTGATATTTCTTCCACTCGAACAAACCTTATATTTCATATCAACAAAATAATGGGAGCAGGTTTCAAACATGCTTCTGCAAAGGAATAGTTTTGCCGGCACGCGACTATAGATTTTTTTGTAAGAGTTCTTTGATATAATAGAACAATCGAAAACAAGGATATTAAAGAGTTGGGACAAAAAAAGGAAAAGCAAATATGGGTTTTATAGGTTGTGTAATACGGGGAAATTGTTAGATGTTGTATATAAGGAGATTACTATTTGTTTTAATCATAATTTTCTTCATATCAAATTTCGCATATGCCGAGACAGTCAAAAACATTACTACTGAAGGATCATGTGCAATCGTCGGTATGAGTGCAGAGCAATCTCAGTTGATTGCACTCCAAAGAGCAAGGGCATGGGCTATCGAACGTGCAGCCGGTATATCAGTGTCATCCAGCACATTAGTTACCAATATGGCACTTACGGCAGACTTTATAAAGACATATTCCAAAGGCTTTATCATAAAAGAAAAGGTCGAATGGCTTCCCTTAGGCCAGTATCAAAAAGATACCTCGACACCACCGATACCTGAATATAATGTGAAGATAGTTGCCGATGTTTATGTTCCTGAATCAAAGATCAAACCTATCGGGCTTAAAGCAAAGACAAACAGTATTGTATTTAAGAATGGCGAAAAGGCCATCTGATTCTATGAGTTTCAGTACATTTTTTAAAAAATATTCGGAGATTGCTGATTATTGTGAGGACTATATACTGACCTATGAGGTAATGGATACCAAACAATAAGAGTTTAAGCAGAGAAGTCCCTAAAAGGAAATTTTGAAACTGGATAAAAAATAGTAAATGTATCTATCTCACAAGAAAAAACTGTTTGTTTTATGTTTATCTATAATCATTTTTTTAAATTCCTGCGGTAAAAAAGGTCCGCCCACACTTAAGGCATATGAAAAGCCGGAGACGCCTTCCGGTCTTAAGGCAATTCACAAGGAAAACAATATCATCTTATCCTGGTCATACACCCAAAAAGAAAATATCAAGGGATTCGATATATTAAGGTCGGAAGATACTGCTTTTCAGAAAATAGGGAATGTTGCGGGTGAAGAGAATTCATATACCGATACCGATTTCAAAATAGGTGTGGTTTATAGATATAAAGTTATTGCGCGTAGTCTTAAGAATGTCCTCAGCGACGATTCAAATGTCATTACTATCAAACCCATGAGTGTTCCTCCCGCACCAACGAATGTTTTATTCCATGTCGGCGATAACTCTTTATCGATATCATGGGACAGTTCCGGTGACGGTGTTTTCTATAATATCTACAGAACATTTGAAAAAGGGAAATACGGGTTCAACCCGATAAATAACGAGCTGGTAAAAACAAACTCGTATACGGACGGTCTTGAACTTAACAAACCGGTTTATTACACTGTAAGAGGTGTGCTCGATAATGAGACGAGGGACGAGGGACCGTCCTCCGTTGAGATAGAAGTAAACCCTGCCGATTTTATACCTTCGAGAACCAAAGGACTACAGACAGTTTCAACGGGAGATAAGGTGGTTATAATGTGGGCAGAAAATCCGGAGATGTGGATAACTAAGTATAGGATTTATCGAATGACTGTCGAAACAGAAGGATTTAAATTAATAGGAGAATCCGTTACTCCTGCCTTTGCCGATAGGGAAAAGACAGGTACAAAACATATCTATAGAGTAACTGCGGTGGGGCCGTCAAAGGAGAGCGAATTTTCAGAGACGATTAAGGTTGATTTTTAGTCGGCAAGCTAAATTCGTAGGGTTCATTGAGCAAATATTAAAGGTATTAGCCTGAGGGGTATCACGTGCCAAGTCTATGATTCATTGATAACAACACATAGGGTGAAAACGGCCATGAAATAAGTAAACTAATATGACAATTTATTTGACAAAATAATTTTTTTAGAGTATAGTTTCCTTCATGGGAAGAAAAAAACTTTTGACAAAAGAAGAAGTCTTAAGGGCAATTAACCAGTGGCTTATTAAGACCGGTACTCCCCCAACGATTGAGGAACTTCGCAAATCTCTTGGAGTAGGCTCTACCAGAACTATTCTGCGTTATTTGAAGTTGTTGGAAGAAAATGGCGACATTGAGCGTTGTGCAGGTGCACGTTGACTTCGACCTTTGAGGACTTCAAATAAAGGATTAGAGACTCTCTCAGTTCCTTTGGTAGGTACTGCCCCGGCTGGCCCATTCATGCTCGCAGAAGAGAATCTTGAAGGATGGATTCGCCTACCTAAAGAGTTTCTTAAGCCTTCGACTGCCAAGTTCTTTCTCTTACGTGTTAAAGGTCATTCGATGAATCGTGCAAAAGTGAATGGTGATCTAATAGAAAACGGCGACTTGGTGTTGGTACGGCAGCAGCAATCTTCAGATACCGGAGAAATCGTTGTTTCACTGATTGATGGGGAAGCAACAATCAAACGTTTTCTTCGCGGCCATGGTTACTTCGTTTTAAAGCCGGAATCAACCAAGCAGGACTATCAGCCGATTATCGTTAATAAGGATTTTCAAGTTCAGGGGAAAGTAACTAAGGTTTTAAAAAAAGGGACCGAGCTTATAGATATAGATAATAATACATAAGAGGAAAATATGGCTAAGAATGCACCGTATGGAGATAATCACAGACATGGGGTAGTTAGAAACCGCACACAGGTTTATAACCCGCACAATCAACGCTGGACAAAAATAGATACAAACACTAATCTATTTATTGATCAGAAGGCAGATAAAGAGTCGTTTAAAGGGGTGAGGAAGGAACTCTATTAATTATGAGCGATAGTAAAATTAAATTTTTAACATATGATTTGCTGGATAATTATAGACTGCTTGATCCTAAATGGTTGGATAGGAATCTTGAAGGTTTAAGCGAAGATGATGTTAATGATATTTTTAGTAAATTAAGAGAATGGTATTTTAATTATCAGCCGCAAATCACTGCGGCTGCAAAAACAGGCAACGTCCTTTTTAATATAGCTCCTAAGACTTTTTTTAGATACCCTTTGGCGGATACCCCTGTTTTTTCATTAAAGTCTGTCTTGCCTTTTCTTCCCTTTTCTAACAGAGTTGTTATTTCTGATCCCCTTCTTGATGCGTTTAATATGAGTCTCAAAAATGATTTAACTATTGACCTAAAATCATTTAAGGAAAAAATTAAGAAGGTTAATGAAGGGATGCGAATTCTCAGACCTTTTGTTGAGGAAAACATTGTGCTGTTTTACGATTTTTTTCTCATACTGGATAAAGATTTTATCAATAATACAAACTTGCCAATATTACAGTCTTTGGATTCCGAAGAGTCTCTTAATGATCTTCTGAAGGTATATGAACAAGATAAAACACTCCTTCCTGTCATGGAGGCTAATGTTGTTATACGAAATGCCGATGGGTCCATTAAAAGCAGTAGTCCAGCAAAAGGTGTTTTTTCAACTGCGCGGCTTAAATTGCTTCTTCGCAGTTATCACGTGCCCGAAGCGATCAAAGGAGCATTAACTGATTTATTAAAGAGGAGGACGAAAGATAACTCGTTCAACGGTTACAATGAACTAATACGAACTGAGATTGAACCGCAGCTTTGCAAAATAAATTTAGAAGCTGATAGAATCAGATCGAAAAATCGAAATATCGTTTATCAAAATATTGCGATTAGCAGTTTTTGTTGTGTTGGCTCGCTTTTTTTTGCGACTTTATTAAATCAGCCCGATCCTTTAAACGTGCTTTTAGAAGTTGGCTCATTAGCTGGGTTATTTAATATCAACAAATTCATAGACGCAAGAATTAATAAGAAAGACGAGCTTAATAAGTTAAAACAAGACAATTTTTATTTGCTTTGGTATACAACAAATAGCTCTAAACAACTATGAATATTATTACAAAATCTATAACCACCATAATCGGCGATAAAGGATTTGCAAGCATTGGGAATTATTTTAACTGGTTAATTTTATGGATATTAAAGCATTAGTAGAAAAATATAGAAGTCATAGGCACGATTACCTATCTCCGGTGTACAACGAGACACAACTTCGAAGCGACTTTTTGGATCCTCTGTTCGAATTATTAGGATGGGACATTAAGAATAAAAGCGGAAGGCCCACAAACGAAAGGGAGATAATTTTAGAGGAATCCATTAAGGCAGGCGTTACAGAAAATGCAAAGAAACCTGATTATACGTTTCGATTATTTTCTGAGAGGAAGTTCTTTTTAGAAGCGAAAAAACCATCTATTGCAATTTCAACTAATGATGCGACTGCAAAACAAATTAGGAGGTACGGTTTTACAGCAAAACTAAAAATTTCAGTTGTCTCTAATTTTGAATATTTGATCATCTATGACTGTTCCGTAAAAGTTGCAGAGGATGACAATTATAACAAGGCGCGTATAAACATATATCACTTTACGGAGTATGCAGAAAAATTTGAGGAGCTAAAACGCTGCTTGGGCAGAGAATCTGTTTATAGCGGCCGGTTTGACGTAGTCTGGCAAAATATTGACGAGCAGATAAAGCTATTTAGTGTTGATGATTTGTTTTTGGCTCAGATCAACGACTGGAGAAAATTATTAGG
>JACQXD010000170.1 GCA_016208875.1 Nitrospirota bacterium | reverse complement strand
GAATCGCAATAAACAGGTACCCATCTCTCGCTTTCGGCAAGTCTAAAGATTAAAAGCGGCACCTGGTCAAACATATCTATTAGATGAAAAAGGATAAAGTTAACCTTATAATGATTTAGCAGTCGCTCCCAGAAAGGAATCCCGGAAACAAATGGGGTTATCTCTTCAGGAATATCCATTGCTTCGACTATCCAGCTATATTCCTTTTTCACTGTGAGATTAGGTGCCCGCGTATCAATAAAATTCTTTTTCCACGGATAAAGTCTCCATGCAATATATCCACCATAATTATATCCATTAAATATATTTCCCCTAATCCTATTTTTTTCTAAGAAATCGACTGCTGCAACAGGAGCCGAAATATTCTTTGCTATATCAAATTTGATCTTCCCCTTATACACCCAAACCGAAAGGAATATCGCAATAACGACAACAGTTATTCCATCCATTATTTTCTTATAATTTATCTTTGAGAACCTTTTCTCAATGAAATTTCTCGTCAGGACATCCAGCTCCTTTCCGATGACTATCGAGGAAATAATTGCAAAGTAAACTATAAAGCGTATTGCCGAAAGGCTCATGATAAGAGTACCAATTAGAAGAATTATATGCGCTACTGTAAGCCTTTTATTCCTCAGTATTAGAACTGCTGCTGTGATGATAGCCAAGAATATATACCCATACCCCTGGTGAATCGGTGCGATATTATTTTTGAATATATAAATGGGTGAATAGTATTCGGTACTATCTGAAAAAATTTTATACTTCGGCAAAAGCGTGAAAAAGAATGCATCCCAGCCGGTGGGGTTAACGAATGAGAAACCAACCGCGATTGTTGTAGCTGCATAAAAAAGAATGACCTCTCGCTTTGTATATGCAGTTCTTTTCAATATCATCTCGATCCCTTCACCGAGCATAAAAACAGTAATAATAGTCACCCCAAGAATAAATCCGCCATGTAAATTTGCCCATAGGAGCATCAGGGGAGAGAGTAGAAATATCCTCCGATCCCTTTTACCCTTAAACTCTTCAATTATGAAAAAGGTTATGGCAGAGAAAAGGATTGTAAATAAAACAGGCCTTTCACCTGTTGCCGTTGTAAGCACATCAAATAGGGAAAAGACAAAGATAAACGAGATAGGGAAACTTACCGACCATCTCAACAACCTCCAGAAAACTACAAGAAGGGTTAAGGTAAGCAGGACAGACCTCAAGATAACAATTCCCTTTGCTCCGGAATAATCGTATATAAGAAAGAAAATAACCTGGCTTAACCAATAGTGTTTTAACACGGAATTTTTGAACTCGATCTGCCCCTTATTTTCCTCGAGATTATATGTATAAGAGAAAGGATATTTATCCGGCAATGAACCCGTCATTACTATATCTCTGCCGGTTGCTATATGCCACCAGAAGTCATAATCCCATAGCGGGATCGAGAGGAATTTAAAAAAGAAGGTTCCGAATAATAATATGAGTAATAAGATAATTATCGCAGATAAAATTTTTCCTTTTTTAAAAAAAGAATTAATCATTTTCATATTTCGGTAAACAACAGGCTATTTTTTAAACTTCTCATTTTTTAATTCAACGACTGTCTTTAGATTTTTTATTGCAGAGGAAAACTTCGGGTTTAATTTTAATGCTAAAAGATAATTCCTTTCCGCCTCGTCAAACATACCAATTTCACCGTAAACAACTCCCATATCATTATATGCCTTTGCAGAATTCGGGTCTATTTTTAATATCTCTATATATTCCGATAGGGCATTATCGTATAACCTTTTTACCCTGTACAGATTTCCCATCTCATACCTTGCAACAACGAAATTCGGATTTTGGTTTAATGCATTTTTATAATTTTTGACTGCCTCTTCCCAATATCCGGTTAGAGCATAAAACATTCCGATTACATAATAAAGGTCGGGAGTTTTTTCAGGATTGAGTTTTAATGACTTATCCATCTCCAATAAGGCTTCTTTGTCCCTCCCACTCTCTGCATAAAGAAGGGCAAGTGCAAGCATGGAATTGGGCTTTTCTCTGTCATCCGCCAAAGCCGTTGCCTTTGAGTATTCGTTAATGGCAAGATCATTAAACCCCTTCTCATGGTAAGCGATACCGAGGGCAATATGAGGACGCACGTTTAGAGGCGACTTTTTAACGACATCTTCCCAGAAGGCTATCGTGTTTGTCCAGACCATATTTCTTTTTGTTGTGAGATAAGTCAGAGTCATCATAAGAATAAGGATAGCTAATATCGCAAAACCCGATTCATGCCCCCGCAGGAATGACGTATAGATATGGTATAGCCCTATAGCGAATAATAGGAAGAATCCTACGGAGGCAAGGTATACTCTGTGTTCCATAATGACTTCCGTAATCGGGATAATACCTGAGGTTGGCGCCAGTATAATAAAGAACCACAGAATTGCGAATGAAAAGAGCCTCCATCTCTTATATAGTAAAAAAACTGTTACCATTAAATATAGAAAAACTATGAAAGAAAAGAGCGTAGATTGTGGACTAAGAAACCCCTTGCTTATAGCAAAATCATAGTCAAAATTCTGATTAATAGGGAAGAATAAAAGAGCGATATATTTTGTTATTACCCTGAATTGCGTTAAAAGATATTCATAGGAGCCAAAATCCGACCCGGGGCCTATCCTTGCATTAGGTGTATGTCGAATTAGATATATCTTATAAAAAATCATGGACATGGTGGGTAAAAGCAGAATCCCGATCTTTGCTGTCTGCATCTTCCGGTTTGTCACATCTCTTAGAAAATAAAGCCAGTAAACAGATAGAACAAAAGGAAGGGTTATAATTATTTCTTTGCTGCCGAGACCCAGCAGGAAACAGATTATTCCTGCAAAATAGGATATATGGCCCCTCAGGGAAGTATCCGAAAGCCCCTTGATAAAGGGAGCAATCCCAGCAAATAAAAAAAAGAAGACAGTATCTCCGCCCTTTGTACTATATATGAAACTGCACCGGTCTGGATCGGATGAAGGCTAAAAAATATTGTAGTTAAAAAAGATATCCAATGCGAGTCTTCTTTATAAGCGGAAACCGGAAGTTGCAGTGTCTTATAAATCAATATATATACCAGAAAACTATTAGCGAGATGAATCAGAAAGTTGCCTATGTGGTAACCGAAAGGATCAAGGCCCCCGATCGAATAATTTATTGCAAAGGTAAAATTTACGACGGGTCTACCTCCGTTAACGGCATTTCCGAGATAGCCTTCTATACCAAGATTCTTAAAATATTCAAAATCTTTAATTGCAAGATTATTATCGATAGATGCATCGTCAAATATAAATTCGCCGTTGAATATGTTAAGGTAACCGAGGAAAGCAAATAAAAAGATCAAAAACAGGAAAGAGATATGATATTTTCTCAGGCTTGTCACATTATTTTTTTTTGAATTAACCCTGTCTCCCGTCAGACAATATTTCTTTTACTCCCATCCGATTTAAAAAATTTTAGGTTATTCGGCACTGATTACTTTTTTAGTAAGTTCACCCCCGGCACTATCGCAGGCCCTAACTACTATACCCTGTCCTGTTACTGACATGACAGTAATCCGACCGCCATTACCACTGCATGTGGCGGCAAGAACCCAGAGAGTATTGGAGGCGTTCCACGGTGATTTTTCAGAAAGTGCTAAGACTCTGTTGGTTACATAAACAGATTCAACACCGGAAGTAGCCAAACTAAAATTGCTCAGGTCCGAACCGTTTGTTGTAACACTACCGCTGAAATTGGTGTCTATCTCAATAAGATTTTCCACACTCTTCGATGACTGAAGCCATGCCTGGATTTCAGGCACAACAGCAGTAGCAGACCTGGTGATTGCACCCTTCCTCGCCTTTTCCTGCATACCGATATACCCGGGGATGGCTATTGCGGCAAGTATCCCGATAATTGCCACGACTATAAGGAGCTCGATAAGGGTAAAACCTTTTACAGCACCTGAATTTTTCATTTTCTTCTAAGATCAAAGAAGGCATAAGGAAGATACTCCTTATGCCTATCTCTGTCACTTCGCTTATTCGGCAGTGACTACTTTTTTAGTAAGTTCGCCACCGGCACTATCGCATGCCCTAATTATTAGACCTTGTCCTGCAGTTGAGACGACAGCAATCCGACCGCCATTACCACTGCATGTGGCGGCAAGAACCCAGAGAGTATTGGAGGCGTTCCACGGTGATTTTTCAGAAAGTACAGACACTCTGTTGTTCACATAAACAGACTCAACTCCAGAGGTGTTCAGCTCTGCATTGTTCAGATCCGTACCATCTGTTAAAACAGCGCCACTGAAATCGGTATCTATTTCATAAGCAGTGCCCTGTCCACCCCTTGCCGACTGTAGCCATGCCTGGACCTCAGGCGCAACAGAAGTAGCAGACCTGGTGATTGCACCCTTCCTTGCCTTTTCCTGCATACCGATATAGCCCGGGATTGCTATTGCGGCAAGTATCCCGATAATTGCCACGACTATGAGGAGCTCGATAAGGGTAAAACCCTTCTGCTCCTTTATATTTTGCATTGCCTTAAACATATTTCCTCCTTTTATTAAAGAATGTGTCTGTGTCAGTTATTAGTGTCAGTAAAGCCGCTAAAATCTAATATTTAGTCTGGTGTCACTGACATTGTCTTTGCTTCCTTTGTGAGCCAAAGGCTCATGTATAAAATTACCACCTCCTTAGTTTTTTAAGGTAACAAGTTTCATTTCGTAGCATAAAAGCACTTTTCATACCATAAACTTCTTTAAAAAAATCAAGTGAAAACATGTGGATATGCAAGGAAGAATAATTCTTATTCGAAAACTTGACAAAATTTGTCACTAATTCTTTAATTTTTGGCATTTTATTTCTGTTTGCTGCGAATCGCATCTGCCATGCGGAAATGATCTTCAGCTTTTTTGATGGATCCTTTTTTGTGATAAGCAAAACCCAGATTGTCATGTATATCCGCATCATCAGGTTTCAGTTTTATAGCATGCTCATAGCATTCTATTGCCTTGTCTACCATATCCTTAGATAAATATACATTGCCGAGATTATAATGCACCTCCGGAATATTCGCATTAAGTCTTAAAGCGATCAGGTACTGTTCTATTGCCTTATCAATAAGGCCTTTAGAGCGATAAGCACCGCCGAGATTGTTATATGCGTTTGGATCATCAGGCTGAAGCTTTATTGCAGTTTGGTACTGTTCTATTGCCATGTCGGTGAGACCTTTCAATCCGTATGCATTACCGAGATTAATATACGCGATATAATTATCCGGTTTGAGTTTTATAACGGTCCGGAACTGTTCTATTGCCATGTCGGTGAGACCCTTAGAGTTATAGATAAGCCCGAGATTATTACGTACAAAAGTGGCCTCCGGAGATTTCTCTATTATTTTCTTGGACAGCGTGAAATCGTCCGCCCACATCCTATTCGAAGTTATCGCTATAGTTATGAATATACTTATAACCGACAACCAGCCGATGATCATATACCGCCGTGCACTATCTTTAAACAATCTTGCAACAGAATATGATGTAAAAAGTGAAAATAACATTGCAGGCACATACAAAAATCTCTCGGCAATATACACGTGATCCTGACCTGCCAGAAATGTATTAACTCGCCAGATTGCAGGTGCAAGCATCATAAACGGGAATAACAACAGGAAGATCATCACTTTATCTTTCCTGAGCTTAAACGCAAGAAGAAATATCGTTATTAAAAACAGTATGGCAAGCAAAACCTTTGGCTCAAAGGATGTATACCACTTCTCAAGATAAAATGGACTCAACGGATAAGGGAATAAAAGGAGTCTTGCGTAATCAAAGGTAGCAACGCTCATTGTGAGCAATCGCATGAATACAGGTTGTCCTACGTTATCACCAAAAACGTAATCAACAATCATAGCCCTTAAAACAAGGTACACTCCGACAAGTACCATATAAGGAATTATAAGAATGATTCCTCTCTTAAATCCCTTCTTATGGACTGCAAGAATCACCAATGCAAAGGGCAGCATTACCGCCAGCTCTTTTGAGAGTAGTGCAAGGGAGAATGTAATCCAGGAAAGGTATCGCCTCTCCCTTAGAAAAAAGTCAGCTCTTTTGAGAGTAGTGCAAGGGAGAATGTAATCCAGGAAAGGTATCGCCTCTCCCTTAGAAAAAAGTATAGAGACAGAATTATGAAAAGTCCGTGCAGAGACTCTCCCATTGCCGGCCTGCCCACCGATTCGTTATGAACGGGATAAACAACAAAAATAGAGGCAGCAATAAGCGATATCAGTTCTTTGTTAGCATCGATCTCAAAAAGAAGGAAACCAACCCTGTATACAAAAATCGCGGTGATAAGATGCAGGAGAATATTTGTAAGATGAAATCCTAACGGATCCAGCCCCCAGATTTTATAGTTTAATATACCTACCAGAGTCACCATAGGCCTGTAGTAGACCTGCCTGGTTTCGACACCGGCAGCCTTCCATAAAGGGGTTAAAAAGACCGAAGGTATTTCCCTTAATGAAGGGCTTATTTTCGGATTTTTTATAACAACTGTATGATCATCCCATACAAATGAATTCTGCAGGGAATTCCCATATGTGAATGCAATGAGCAATACCAGAATAATATAAACATGATACTGCTTCATCTATTCCTGTCGCTGCGAAGCATGTCTGCCATGCGAAAATGCTCTTCAGCTTTTTTGATTAACCCTTTTTTGTGATAAGCAAAACCCAGATTGTCATGCATATCCGCATCATTAGGTTTCAGTTTTATAGCACGTTCATAGCATTCTATTGCCTTGTCTACCATATTCTTAGATAAATAGATATGGCCGAGATTATAATGTACATCCGGAATATTCTCATTAAGTCTTAAAGCGATCAGATACTGTTCGATTGCTTTACCAATAAGCCCCTTAGAGCGATAGGCATTGCCGAGATTGTTATATGCGTTTGGATCATCCGGCTGAAGCTTTATAGCAGTTTGGTATTGTTCTATTGCCATGTCGGTGAGACCTTTCAATCCGTATGCATTACCGAGATTAAGATATGCCATATAATTATCCGGATTGAGTTTTATGGCAATCCGGAACTGTTCTATTGCCATGTCTGTGAGACCTTTAGAGTTATAGGCAAGACCGAGATTATTACGTACAAAAACAGTGTCTGGAGATTTCTCTATTATTTTCTTGAGCAGTATGAAATCATCTGCCCACATCCTATTCGAATTTATCGTTATAACTATAAATATACTTATAACCGACAACCAGCCGATGATCATATACCGCCGTGCACTATCTTTGAACAATCTTGCAACAGAATATGATATAAAAAGTGAAAATAACATTGCAGGCACATACAAAAATCTCTCGGCAATATACACGTGATCCTGACCTGCCAGAAATGTATTAACTCGCCAGATTGCAGGTGCAAGCATCATAAACGGGAATAACAACAGGAA
>JACQXD010000098.1 GCA_016208875.1 Nitrospirota bacterium | reverse complement strand
TTCGCTAAAAAACTTTAAGTCTTTGACTGTGGGATTTTCAACAATATTGGACATGTCATCAAAGTAGAAAGAAGCATGAAATGTATTTGAATAGGCAAAAATCCCCAATACTGCGATTAGCAGGACATGAACAATAGGCATATGAAAAAATCTCTTTTTCATATCATAAATGAATCATCTTTGATGGTCTGTTTGCCCTTTTAATAAGACCTGAATTGGCATCCCTTTTTATTTGTTCAGCATAAGCAAGAGAAAGATTGCTGCGGAGAGCGGGGGACTCGCCGATCTTCAAGCCCTTTTCGAGAATCTCAGCTGCAAAGTCTGGTCTGCTGGCCTTAATGTATTGGACACCAAGATTATTATAAGGAACAGTATCCAATGGGAAAAGGATTATCGCCTTTTTAAATGTCTCGATGGCATTCTCCGTCTGTCCCATTGCACTATATGTCCTTCCAAGCTTGTTTAGTGCAGCTAAATGTAGCTGTTCGTCTGATTTAAAATTCAACGCCTTTTTAAAATAGTCCAGTGCCTTTTCATAATTTTTAAGTCCGTACTGAACATCACCGAGATTAAAATAACTAAGGGCATTACTCCCATGCCCTGTTTTAAGGGATATTTCAAAATACTCGATTACCTTATCGAATTCCCCCTTCTCCTTAAAGTACACGCCGAGATTATTATATGCAAAGGAAGCATCCGGAAACTCTTTTACAATTTTCCTAAAAAGAGTACCGTCATTCTTCCATACCATATTCGAAGAAATTGTGATAACCATGAATATGGCTATAAGTTCATAACCCACACGAAAGGTATTGACCTTAAATATGACTGGCACAACCATAATAAAAACAAATACGAGCAGAAAAAGCATCACCTTGTCTTTTCTGATCTTAAATCCAATAAAAGAAACCGTAGTTAAAGTCAGTAGCGCAAAAATTACCTTTGTTTCAAATACAGACATATACCATCTGGCCGGATAATAAGGACTTAGAGGGTAAGGAATTATGAGAAGTCTTGTGTAATCTAAGGTTGCAGCAGCCATTGTGAATATCCAGGCAGATACCGGCTGGTCTATCTTACTCCCCCAAACGAAATCAACAACCATCGCCCTTATAATAAGATATATGCCGACCAAAGATATATAGGGTATTATCTCAGCCACACCCCTCTTTATCCCCTTTTTATAAATTGTAAGAATCACCAGTGCAAAGGGCAGCATTACCGCCGCCTCTTTTGAGAGTAAGGCAAGGAAGAATGCAATCCATGAAAGGTATCGTCTGTCTCTTAGAAAGAGATAAAGAAACAGGATTATAAAAAGACCAAACAGGGGCTCCCCTGCCGCGGGTCTACCCACAGACTCGTTATGAACAGGATGCACGGCAAAAATGGAGGCTGCCATAAGTGATATTAGCTTTTTATTATCACTGTCTAACAAAAGCAATCCCACCCTATATACTAATATTGCATTGATGAAGTGAAACAGAATATTTATCAGGTGAAAGCCCATCGGGGTAGGTCCCCATATTTTGTAATTCAGCACGAACAACAAGGAGACAAGAGGCCTGTAATAAACATCGCGTACGCCTTTAGAAAGTTCCCATAAGGTTGTTTTAAAAAGTAGAGGCATTTCTTTTACCGGGATATTAATCTTAGGGTTATTAAGAATAAGGTTATGATCATCCCATACAAACGAATTCTGGAGAGAGTTTGCAAAGGCAATTATGACAAGCAGTATAAGAATAATATAGTATTTCATTAACTGCTCTTTTTTACCGTTATTACGAACATTTCATCAGTAGGTATTTTAACAAAAAATTCGTGGATATATTTAAAGGTTTATAAAAAAAATCTCTTACTTCTCCTCATTTATTTTTCTTATCCGGAAAATAGGTCAGTTCAAGAAATCTTTGAGCTTCATAATAAGAGGGATTTATCCGTAATACCTCTTTAAATTCCCTACGTGCTACATCCATATTTCCTCTATCAAAATATATGCGCCCGAGATTATAACGCGGATCGGGATCATTCGGTTTGAGCTTTATTGCAATTTGGTAATGATTTATTGCACTGTCGATAAGACCTTTAGCTTGATATGCAGCACCGAGACAATTGTGTGCTCTTGCAAAATACGGATTTAATCCTATGGCAGTTTTAAACTGCTTTATAGCCTCATCAAACCGGCCTTCATCTCCATAGGCTCTACCGAGATTATTATGTACCCTATCCTTCTTTGAACTCTTGCTTGCCGCATCCTCCCACAGGCTTACTTCGTCCTTCCATACAATATTCCTCTGATAAGCAGCAATTGTAAGAACAACTATTAGAGCAATAATCGGAATGGGTGAATAGGTGAATGGGTGAATAGGTGAATGGGAAGAATCCCTGCTTAGCTCTGTCACGCTGTCGCACTGTCGCACTGTCGTACTGTCGCTCCGTTGTAAAACATGAAATAAAGCTGTGCTGAAGGCTACTATAAGACCAATCGATGGCAAATATACCCTGTGTTCGAATATCACATCGATATTCGCTTTTACGGGAGACATAAACAAAAGAGCGGGCGAAATCGGGATAATGCTTGATTCAAAAGATAATGTTATAAAAAACCAAAGAACTCCGAAGGCGATTAATCGTAATGCGTGATGCGTAATGCGTGACACCCCCCTATGTCCCCCCTTAATAAGGGGGGAATTAAAGGAGGGTGTATCATGCATCGTGAATCGTGAACGATAAAACAAATAGACACCAAGTCCAAAAATAGAAAGCAAAAAAAGGAATGATAACACTATCTGCGGTTCAAAAAACGAATTGTATACCGGATAGTCATAGTCAAAATTCTGATTTATGGGCAAGACTAATAACCTTATATATGTAACTATTACCCTGAATTGAGTAAGTAGATAATCACACGTCGACATCGCTTTCGACTTATTGATTGCTCCGATCATATTGGTTACTACGTCTGCGATTGGTTTATTAGTTCCTAAAAGGGTAAGAGGAATAATGAGCATTGTAAGGAGAAATGGGATTAGGAATAAAACCCTTTTCTTAAATCGTGAATCGTGAATCGTGAATCGTGAATCACTAAAAAACATTAATTCATGAAGAACGATTATCAGCGGCAATGTGAATGCCGTCTCCTTTGTCTTCATTGCAAGAACGGCGGAAAATAACGATGCAAGATACATGATCCATGATTCATGACTCACGATGCATGATTCACGATTCATGATGCACGATGTATGCTTTTCTTTCTCGTGTATCGTGTATCCTGAATTTGATATACATCACAACCGACAGGAGATAAAAGAGTGTTGCAAGAGAAGCAACCCTCTGCCATATGTAAGTAACCGACTGTGTATGTACCGGATGACTTACAAATATTAAAGCAGAAAATAAGGCAATAGAAGTTGAGAAGTTAAGAGGTTGAGAAGTTGAGAAATTCTTATCTTCCCATCTTCTTATCTTCTTATCTTCCGTATTATCCTGATAGCTGATAGCTGATGGCTGATAGCTGAGGAATGGTATTTTAAATGTCAAGATTACAAACCAGTAAACAAGGACCGCATTGATAATGTGTATTGTAAAATTGACAATGTGATATCCCGCAACATCGAGTCCGTGCAGTCTATAATTAAGGGCAAAAGTTAGATAACCGATATATCTATTTTTAAAGGTTTCGTATTCAAATTGACCTTTGAAATCTTTAGCCTTTGTAGGTTCGACAAATAACTTTAAATCTTTAATTATGTGGCCATTAACGATAATAGGGATGTCATCAAACTGAAACGAGGCACGAAAGGTATTGGAGTATGCGAACAGACCCAACAGTACAATCAGCAGGATATAAAAAAAAGACCTACGGAGAGAAGCTTTTTTCACCAGCAACACCTTTTATATGCCATAATGGAATTCTTGAATATATAAATGAAGCACTATCGAATCTCTAAAATTCCACGATAACGGCGAACTCATCGCATTCCGGGAATCGCGGGCATCTAAGGCAATCGCCCCATATCTTTTGAGGGAGCCTTGATTTGTCTATATCGCTGAAACCCATCTTCCTGAAAAATTCAGGCTGATACGTAAGCGCAAATACCCTTTTTATGCCGAGCCGTTTCGCCTCTGTAAGACAGGTCTTCAGAAGACGATTACCGATACCCTTCTCCTGCGAATCTTCTCTGACTGCGAGTGATCTTATCTCTGCAAGGTCTTCCCATAATATGTGAAGGGCACATGCACCCTTTATCTGTCCTTTATCCTCGTACACTAAAATATCCCTTATGCTCTCATATAAGTCATTGAGTGATCGCGGCAGCATTTTTTCTTTCTTTGCAAATTCATTAATCAACTTCTGCACCTGTTTGATATCAGTTGTTTTTGCTTTTCTTATCTTCAATATATTCCCTGCCTTTCACCATTGCCTTTTTGTTCGCATCGAGGGTTTTCTTCCTTCTCTCCGGGGTCAAATCCTCGAGGGCGATGATTGCAGATACCTCTTTTATAATCTCTCTCTTCGCAAGCAAGGCGCTTAACATTATAATATTTGCATATTTTGTGTTTCCGATAGAGGCGGCTATCTCACTTGCAGGAACCTTTAACACATCTATATCGGACCTAAGCTCGCATCCCTTCATCCGGGATGAGTCCAATATCAGCAATCCGCCCTTTTTTAATCTCGGTTGAAATCTTTTAAGAGATGCTTCATTCATGACTATCAGGACTTCGGGATTTCCGACGATCGGAGAACCGATCATTTCGTCGGAGATAATTATGGTACAGTTTGCCGTACCGCCGCGCACCTCAGCTCCATAAGACGGAAACCACGTTACCTCTTTCCCTTCAATCATGCCGCCGTATGCGAGCAGCTTACCGAGGAATAAAATCCCCTGCCCTCCTGACCCTGCCGCCATTATCCGATATTCCAATCTATCCCTCACGTTATTCTTAATAGAATTTTATAGATAGGGGTTATAGTATTTGAGCGGATTTATTTTGCCGATATTCATTAAACACCCCCCTTTGTCCCCCCTTGATAAGGGGGGATTTAAGGGGGGTGAGGCAAAATACCTCGGAGGTCGCTTTCGGCGACCGAGAATGAGCGAAAGTACTATAACCCCTATCTATAAAGTCATGTATCAAACTTATCCTTAAATATCCCGAGGGGAAAAACAGACATCATCTCGGAACGCACCCATTTTAGTGATTCCTCTGTGGACATTCCCCAGTCGGTCGGACACGGAGATAATATCTCTACAAGGCTGAATCCCTTACCTTCTATCTGATACCTGAAGCCCTTCTCAACAGCTTTTTTTGTTGTCAGGAGGTTCTTTACTGAATCGACAGATGTCCTTGCAATAAAAGAGACCCCTTCGATAGTCGAGAGGAGTTCGGATACATGAAGAGGATAACCCGATACCTTAGTATCTCTACCTTCTATTGTTGTAGTGGTCTTCTGTCCTTGAAGTGTCGTTGGAGCCATCTGACCTCCGGTCATCCCATATGTGGCATTATTCACAAAGAACACAGTGAAGTTTTCACCCCTGTTTGCAGCATGAATTATCTCTGCGGTGCCGATAGCAGCCAGATCTCCATCTCCCTGATAGGAGAATATTATACTATCCGGCATTACCCGTTTCAATCCCGTTGCTGCCGCAGGAGGTCTGCCGTGAGCTACCTCGATAACATCAAAATTAAAATAGTCATATGCAAATACGGCACATCCGACCGGTGCAATTCCTATAACCTTTCCTCTGATACCCAACTTATCTATCGTTTCCGCAATGATCCTGTGTATAAGGCTGTGCCCGCATCCGGGGCAGAACCGAAATGGCACACCCTTAAGACTTTCCGGCCTTTTAAATACTCGTCTCATGGACACCTTTGTATAAACGGATTTGTTTTTTACCCATGGCCTTAGCCTCGTACATCGCCATGTCTGCTGCATAAAGCAGTGACTTCGAATCCCCGGCATCTTCGGGAAATGTTGCTATACCGCCGCTTACGCTTATTCTTACCGTTTCTCCTTCGATATAATGGTTATGTCTCTCCACTTTTTCCCGTATCCTTTCGGAAAGATTTAATGCCTCTTGCTTTGTCGTGCTGGGAAGAATGACTATGAACTCTTCTCCTCCATATCGTGCGGCAACATCGGTCTGTCTTGATATGCCCTTTAGAATAGAGGCCAGGGTACGAAGAATATCGTCCCCTGCCTGATGACCGTAAGTATCGTTAACAACCTTAAAATCATCGATGTCGAAAAGCATTAGTGAAAATGGTGTATTGTACCGCTTTGCTCTTGCTATTTCCTTGTTAAGGATATCATAAAAGTACCTGACATTATAAAGTCCGGTCAGGTCGTCTGTTATCGCCAGACGCTGAGCCTCCTGAAACAGTCTTATCTTCTCCGCTATAAGGGAGACATTATTACCTATAAGCGAGAACAACGCCGCCACGTCGAAATCGAATTTTATTTCCATCCTGCTTGCGAGAATGAGAATACCCATTGTCTCCGGGCCGATTCTTAAAGGGATGCCGGAGAAAAACATTATACCTTCTCTTTTTAGAATCTCGACCCTTTCTATCTCTCCGGATTCCAAAATATAAAGCGGATCGCCCGATTCGATTGCACCTTTATAGATAAAATCGAGTTCCCCTTTCTCAATGTCACGCTTGAGAGAGAGAGATGCCCCTGACATGCCTTTCAAGACGAATGTTCCGCCTTCCTTTACAACCATCCAGCCGATACCGAAGTCCGACACAATCAATACCTTCTCAAGCAAATCCGCAAAAACAGAACTTATATCCCTCGAGGCTATAAATGCCCCTGAAAGTGTATTTATTGTCCCCAGTTCTTTATTCCTTTTGAGCAGCATCCTCTCAAGCTGGACAAAGGCAGAAATATCTCTAAAAACTATGCTTATGAAATTCAGATCACCGTTAATAATTACAGGGGTGATGGTTGCGTTTAATACGTGGTCACCAAATGTTATCTGCTCCGACACCTCGATCCGTTCAAATGTGCATTTTGTTATATTCTCGGCGAAAACTTTTAAGGGCATAACGTCCCTGCTGTTTTTCCCGATAAGTTCTTTTTTCCCGAGCTTGGAAAATTCTAAAAAGGTTTTATTTGCCTCTATGACAGAGCCGTCTCTTTTTAATATGACGATTGGTTCCTTCAAGTAATCGATAAATGGGAAAGTTATGGTCTTTGATTTAAACAATTTTATAGACTTCCTCCGATAATCTCAGGAGTGCGCCTTCAAGAAGTCCGTTATCGCTTACAAGTATGCTATTAAAACCAAAGGTCTCCATAATTTTAATTGTAAATAGTATGCCGGGTATAATCAAGTCTGCCCTTTCCGGCTCAAGTCCTTTAAGGTTCTTTCTATCGCTGCAAGAGAGACTTATAAGTTTCTCCGAGATATCATAAAGCCTCCGAAGCGATATATTATATCTGTGGATTTTTTCATGCGAGTAGGCATCGATCCCAAGATCGATGGACGCAAGCGTTGTGATTGTCCCTGCCGTCCCGATCAAAACCGTATCGATGCTTACCAGATGTCCTACCTTTGCCTTGAGCCTGTTTAATATTTTTCCCAGATACCCGTTAATTGAAAGCAGGTCGGATTTTGAAGGAGGGTCTGATATTATATGACTCTCTAAAAGTTTTACAACACCGACCGGTATAGTACCCATCTCGATAATAGATGAATCCTCGCAGAGTATCCATTCGGTGCTTCCGCCGCCGATGTCGATAATAAATGATGATGCAGTCTTCGGCAGGTCTGATAAGACGCCTTTAGCCGTAAGTTCGGCCTCTTCACGGCCTGAGATCACTTCTATCTTTATGCCTGTACCGGATAAAACCCTTCCTATGAATTCCTCTGAGTTTTTTGCCTCTCTCATCGCACTTGTTCCAATAGCCTTCAGATGAGACGCATTGTGTTCCGACATAAGATTTGAAAACTCTTTTAAAACGGATATTGATTTTTCCATATTCTCTGCCTTGAGCAACCTGCTGCTGTTGAGCCCCGCAGCCAGACGGGTGGTGACCATTTCGCATCTCAGGCGTGTAATTTTGTTACCCTCTACTATGCCGATAAGCAGTCTTAGCGTATTAGAACCGACGTCTATAGAAGCCAGAGGCATCTCAATGAGCACCTTTTATCTCTATGCCCAGGTTCTTTGCCTTTTCCTTATCAGCCTTAGACTTGGACTTTTTACCCAATATTTCATATGCCATTGACCTTAGTTTGTATGCCTCCCCGGCTTCGGGATTGATTTTTATTGCACTGGTCAGATCATTTACAGCCTTTGCAGGCTGCCCCATGAATAATAGAGCCTTGCCTCGCAATAAATAAGCCTCACCCGATTCGGGATTCAGCTTGATTACCTCGGAGAAATCCTTAACGACATTTTTAAAATCACTCTTAAAACCATAGGCGTTGCCCCTATTAGCAAGATACCTTTCTGCATTTTCAGGGTCTAACTCGATAGCCTTTGTAAAATCTTTAATAGCCAGAGTGTATTTTCCTTTCTGTCTGTAGAGAATCCCGCGAAGGTTATAAACCTTCCCTTCTTTATCTGGTTCCATCTGAATTGCCTTGGTGTAATTTTCGATGGCATCGTCTATCTTTCCGTCATGAAATGCCGCATTCCCCAGGCTAACATATTCATGATAACTTTCTGCATTTGCAAATGCCGCATTAAATAAGATAGTAACTACCGCACAAATGATTATCCTTTTCACCTTAAAATACCTCTCTTTCGTCATGCCCGAAGTGTTTTAATCGGGCATCCAGTGTTTTTGTTTCTGGATTCCCGCTTAAGAACTGCGGGAATGACATTTCATTTCCCTTTATAATGCATGTTTGTTTCATTTTTCCTCCATTGTAGTGATTAATCCGATTAATTAAGATATTATAATATAAACGCTAACATCGCATATAAAAGTCCTCCCCTTCATTCCCCCTTTTCCAAAGGGGGATAACATACGATTCCCCTCTTTGGAAAAGAGGGGTAAGGGGAGATTTTATGGTCTATTATTATTCCTTCTTTCTGATAATAGTTTGGAAATTCCTTAAGTTAACACCTATGCCCTGCACCCCTCTCAAGAGGGGAATGTACACCCCGATGTAAAGCATCGAAGATTTTAATTATATGAATACCCACATAGATAAGTTCCTTCGATACCTTGAGGTAGAGAAGGGAGCATCTCCCCATACACTCAGGGCGTATAGGGAGGACCTCGATATTTTTTTTGACTATATTAAATTAAAGGCGTCAGCTATCGAACTGAACGATATAAGAGGGTTTGTCGCAGACCAGATTAATGCCGGACACAAAAAGACCACGGTAAGCAGAAGGCTTGCTACGATAAGGTCGTTTCTAAAATTTCTTTATCGCGAAGGTTATATAAAAAATAATCCTGCAAGGCTTGTCCCGACGCCAAAACTACCCAAAACGCTTCCTAAGTTCCTTTCGGTTGACGATGTGTTTTCTCTCGTCGAACAACCGGGCGGTACAGGCTTTTTTCCTACAAGGGATAAGGCAATACTCGAACTCCTATATTCAAGCGGTCTCCGCGTAAGCGAGCTGACGGGACTGGACGCAGACGACATTAATCTCAGGGAAGCTCTTGTTAAAGTAAAAGGAAAGGGTAAAAAGGAACGGATGGTACCTGTGGGTAAAAAGGCAATAGAGGCAATAAAAACATATATGGTCGAGAGAGTACTGTTCAAAAAAAAGGAGGCGGCGATCTTCCTTAATAGAAACGGTACAAGATTGACAGACAGAAGCGTAAGGCGTATAGTAATAAAGTATGCACGGTCAATTGGGTATGAAGGCCGGATAGGTCCCCACACGCTCAGGCATACATTTGCAAGCCATCTCCTTCAGGATGGTGCGGATCTGAGAGTGATCCAGGAACTTTTGGGACATTCATCTTTGTCGACAACGCAGAAATATACGCATTTGGATATTACGCATCTGATGGATACTTATGATAAAGCCCATCCGCTTGCAAAAGATGAGAAAAAATGATGCAAGATGCAGGATGCACGATGCAGGATAAATTTAAATTTATCGTTACAAAATTAACAGTTACTAATGCGGTCATAAGTATGAAGACATTAATTATAAAATCCCTCCCTGCCTGCCGGCGGGCACGGCTAACCTCCCTTTGCCAAAGGGAGGAAAGATTCCCCTCTATCAAGAGGGGATTAAGGGGTGTGTTCCCCTCTTTAGCAAAGAGGCTGGGCTCCCATTGCCACGAAGTATTGCAACGGGAAGCGGGGAGATTTTTCAATAATGATGCCTTACTTATGCACTCCTTAGTAATTCTACAATATACAATGGTTTTGAATCATGAACAGGGAATCGTGCATCATGAATCATGCATCCTGCATCACCGGAGGTAAGATGTTTAAAGGTACCACAATATTATGTGTAAGGCGGGACGGGAAAGTGGCAATTGCCGGTGACGGTCAGGTAACCATGGGAAACACGGTCTTAAAACATAATGCCAGAAAGATACGGACAATGTATGGTGATAAGATTATTGCCGGCTTTTCAGGAGCTACGGCAGATGCATTTACACTGTTCGAAAGGTTCGAGGCAAAGATAGAATCATACCGGGGTAACATCAAAAGGGCAGCGGTGGAACTGGCCAAGGATTGGCGTACGGATAAGATTCTAAGAAGGCTCGAGGCGCTCTTGATCATCGCGGATAAGGAACATACATTCATAATCTCGGGCACCGGTGATGTAATAGAGCCGGAAGACGGGATTGCAGCGATAGGTTCGGGAGGTCCTTATGCGCAGGCCTCGGCTGTGGCACTTGTCGAAAACACAAATCTTCCGGCAAAAGAGATAGTGGAAAGATCGATGAAGATTGCATCCGACATATGCATCTACACAAATGACAACATTACCATCGAGGAACTGATCTAAGCGGAGTCAATATGGATAACCTTACACCAAGAAAAATAGTTGAGGAACTGGACAAATACATCATAGGCCAGAATAAGGCAAAAAAGGCTGTTGCCATTGCCCTGCGGAATAGATGGAGGAGACAGCAGCTTTCCCCGGAATTGAAGGATGAGGTGCTTCCCAAAAACATAATCATGATAGGGCCAACGGGTGTCGGCAAGACCGAAATTGCAAGAAGGCTTGCAAGACTTGCCGGTGCACCATTTTTAAAAATAGAGGCGTCCAAGTTTACTGAAGTGGGGTATGTCGGCAGGGATGTAGAATCCATGATCAGAGACCTCACAGAGATATCATTGAATATGGTCAAGTCGGAACATATCGAAAAGGTTCAGGAAAAGGCAGAGTCCCTTGCCGAGGAAAGACTCCTTGATCTGCTGCTCCCCCAACAGCGGCCTATGCGCGGCGTCAGCGTTCCGGAGGAGGAGAAGGAGAGATATAAGGAAACGAGGGAACGTCTGAGGCAGCAGCTTAAGGAAGGGAAACTCGATAACAGATATGTGGACATCGAGGTGAGAGAAAAAGTAATGCCTTTTGGTGTCATCTCAAATGTCGGACTCGAAGAACTCGAGATAAATTTAAAAGAGATGCTCGGCGGTTTGATCCCGGAAAAGGCCAAAAGGAAAAAGGTAAAGGTACCGGAGGCATTGAGGATACTGCGGCAGGAAGAGGCCAATAAACTTATCGATATGGAAAAGGTTACCAAAGAAGCAATAGATCGAATTCAACAGTCCGGCATTATCTTCATAGATGAGATCGACAAGATTGCAAGCAGGGGTGGTTATAGCCACGGGCCCGATGTTTCGAGAGAAGGGGTTCAAAGGGACCTGTTGCCGGTAGTGGAAGGAACGACGGTCACAACAAAGCACGGTCCTGTGAAAACCGAGCATATACTCTTCATAGCTGCCGGTGCATTCCATATGTCAAAGCCTTCGGACCTTATACCGGAATTACAGGGAAGATTCCCTATCAGGGTAGAACTTGAGCCGCTCGGCAAGGATGAGTTTGTCAGGATTCTTACAGAACCTTATAATGCCCTTACAAAGCAATATACGGCGTTACTTGCAACGGAGAATATGGAGATAGATTTTACAAAGGACGCTGTAGCAGAGATAGCAGGCATAGCAGCAACAGTTAATGAGAAGACCGAAAATATCGGTGCAAGAAGACTCCACACGGTTCTGGAGAAACTTCTCGAGGATATATCTTTTGAGGCCCCTGAAAGAAAAAACGGTAAATTGGCTATAGACAGAGAATATGTTAAAGGCAAGCTGTCCGATATAGTCAAGGATGAGGATTTAAGCAGATATATACTGTAAAAGATGCAGGATGCAGGATTCATGATACATGATAAAAAACTCTTTAACCTACATCGTGCATCGTGTATCGTGTATCTCTGCATTCTTCTTGTGTTGACTTCCTGTTCCACCACAAAATATGAAAGCCGTCATAAGACAAGCCCTATAGAATCAAAACTTATAGTTGCCTCGTGGTATGGCTCCGATTTTCATGGGAAACCGACATCTTCCGGAGAGCCTTTTAATATGTATGCAAACACATGCGCACATAAGGAATATCCCTTCGGTACAAGGCTCAGAGTAACAAATATCTCAAATGACAGGTCTACAGAATGCACGGTGAATGATAGAGGGCCGTTTATTGCAGGGAGGGATTTAGACCTCTCATATGCGTGTGCAAAGGAGATAGGATTGATAGGTACCGGTACGGGGAAGGTCAGGATTGATTACATCGGCAGGGATACGGGGTATATAAAAGAGGTTCGATATTCCGGTGCGAGTAATAAAGGACCTTTTACGATACAGGTCGGCTCTTTCAGGGAATTGCCGAATGCAAATCGGATGAAGGCGGCATTGGAGTTTAAATACAGCAGGGTTTATATCCTTGAGACAGAGATAAATGGTGATAAGTATTTCAGGGTCAGGCTCGGCAGGTTTAACGTAAAAGACGATGTCTATCGTCTTGCAAAGACCCTTGCGGAAGAAGGATACGGTACTTTAATAACACATTATGATGAGAGGATTTAAGAGGTCAAATAATGAAAACACGTGTTGTATGTGCCGGGACCTTCGATCATTTTCATTTAGGGCACGTTGATTTTCTAAAACAGGCAAAGGCACTCGGAGATGAACTGATCGTGATCGTTGCAAGAGATGAAAATGTTAAACGCATTAAGGATATCTTCCCCGAGCATAACAAGAACGAACGTAAGGAAAATGTAGAGAAGACCGGTATCCCGGATAAAGTTGTATTAGGTCTTAATGAAAAAGACATCTTTATCATACTTGAGCAGCTCAAGCCCGATGTTATTGCGCTGGGTTATGACCAGAGGGTAAACGAAGAGGCTATATCGAAAAGGATACCGAACTGTAAGGTTGTGAGATTAAAGCCGTTCAAACCGGAAAAATATAAATCGTCATTTTACAGAAGGACTCCGAAGTAGGGGATACGGTACTTCTTATATGAAAAACAAAAAGGGGTCTTGCGACCCCTTTTGAAAATCTATTGTCTGCGATAATTAGAAGAACATCTTCTGGTTGATCAGAATGCCGAGTGCTACGAGCAGGGCATAAATCGCCAGTGACTCGATCATGGCCAGACCGATGATGAGTGTTGTGGTGATCTTACCCGATGCACCGGGATTTCTTGCTGTGCCCTCACAGGCCTTGCTCAAACCAATACCCTGACCGATACCTGTTCCTAATGCTGCAATGCCTATTGCAAGTCCTGCTGCGAGGGCTGCCATTGCCTTACCTGAAGAGTCCCCGGAAGCAGCAGCCTTGGGGGCTGTTTCAGCCTCTTCTGCCAGAACAAATGGGGCAAGCAAACAGATAAGGGCTAATGTAATTAGTAATACCGAGATTATTTTTTTCATATTCCTTCCTCCTTTCTTTCAAAGTCTTATTTTTTAATGTCCTTCTTCAACAGCTCCGGCAAGATATAAAGTAGTCAGAAGGACAAAGACAAATGCCTGTATAAAACTTACGAGTGTGCCAAGGGCTAATATAAGTGTTGGAATAATCCATGGTACCAGCATAGCAAGCACAAGGAGTATTATATGTTTTGCCACCATGTTACCGAAAAGCCTGACCGATAGGGTAACCGGTCTTACAAGATGGCCGATGAATTCTATTATAAACATCAACATCATAAGCGGCAGTGCAAATACAGAACGGATGGGACCGAGGAAATGGTTTATATATTTAATCCCGTGCACCCTGATACCGTAATAATGGGTTGCTAAAAACACGGGGATTGCCATCGCTGCATTTGTATTTATGTTACTTGTAGGAGATGCAAAGCCCGGGATCAGACCCATTAAATTACAGACAAGGATGAACATAAACAATGTACCGATCAAAGGGAACAAAGTTTTCCCCCAATGATGCCCTATATTGTCCTCTGCCATTTTCAAGAATGTTTCGACTATTGTCTCTACAAAATTCTGGATACCTGTCGGTACCAGACGCATCGAACCTCTGATAATAACCGCCACGGTTATCAGGATAATAGATGCGAGAATTGCGTAAGAAACATTATGAGGAACTACCTCGGGGCTAACCACAGCGTCCATTAAAAGTACTTCATGCATGCCTGACATAAAAAAAGCCTCCTAAGAGAAAAATCTTTGCTATCTTAATCAAAGGTGTAATCTAATGTCAAGGGTTTAAGTTATATAAAAAACTTATAAATCTATTTAGTCATTGATATTATCCTCTCGATACCAAGGCAATCTATTTTGATAGAAATGTTTTTAAAACCATTGCGTTGGGCAATCATTATCACTGCATCCGCCTGTCCCTGTCCAAGTTCAAGACATAAGAATCCCCCTTTAACAAGGTGTTTTGGAGCGGTTTGAAGTATCTCCCCAAAGAATTTAATCCCATCCTCTCCTCCATCCAGAGCAGATCGCGGTTCCCAGTATTTTATCTCCGGAGGAAGATCGGGAATATCATTACTCCTGATATAGGGCGGATTAGACACTATTATATCGAAAGGAGCAAATCCGGCAACAGGCTCGAACAACGATCCTTTAAGAAATCGCACATTTCCAATGCCATTTATCTCTGCATTTTCATTAGCATACCCGATAGCCTTTCCGGATATATCGGTACCGTAGATAAGAGATTTGGGAAGATTTTTTGCGATTGCTAATGCCACGCATCCGCTTCCGGTGCATAAATCGACGATATTTAGCGGCAAGTTTTTATTTTCACTTGAAACTTGAAACTTGAAACTTGAAACCGCCTTTAAGACTTCTTCCACGATCATCTCCGTTTCGGGTCTCGGCACAAGAACTCCAGGCCCAACTTTTATATTCATCCCATAGAATTCTACTTGCCCAAGAATATATTGCAGTGGTTCCCTTTCTTTTCTTCGAGCAAGAATCTCATTTATAATTTTTATTGCATCTTCTGAAATATTCGGATTGTCTCTGTAAAGTATGATCCTGTCAATCTCAAGGATATGGATCAAAATGATCTCGGATTCCTTAGGGGCGTCATCGATACCGCATTCTTTAAGAAATGCGGTTGCCTCCTTTATCTTATCGAGGGCTTTCATAGACTAATAGAAATGGTGCCGAAGGCGGGAGTCGAACCCGCACGGCCTTTCGACCACTAGACCCTGAACCTAGCGCGTCTGCCAGTTCCGCCACTTCGGCTTTAGGTATTATATAATATTCGGGATTAATAATGATGTATGGGTTACGACTGTATTATCTTTTTTATCATTGCATAAATAGGTTGAGGTAATGCAGCCGAAAAAAAAGCAGCCCACTCGTAATGGATATGTTTCCATAATGTAATCAGACTTATTTTAGGATTAGAATCGGCATAGGGATAAGCCGAAAGAGATACCTCTATGTTTTTTGAATATGGCACTAGTCCCTGTGCTCTATACAGGTGTAAGGGAGAGCTTATAATTATTACACTTCTCCAACCATTATTCTCGATCATCTTAAATGCCTCCTTTAAATTGGATCGCGTATCATTAGATATCCTTTCGGAATAAATAATATCCTTATTAATACCGTAAGCGATGAGCTCATTCTTCACCATCTCAGCTCCATAGAAGTTCTTATGCGGTCTTGCCCCGCCTGCACAGAAAAATCGTACGAATAACCTATTATTATAAAGTTTTGAAGCATGATTGATCCTCCGCCTCGTTTCGTCGTCTATCCCGTTTTTACTATCGATAAAACCCGTAAGAATAATTCCGACATCGGCGGACTTTTCAGGGAAATGTGTCTTATTCTCGATAAAAAAGAAATAAATTGTGCTTACACTAATGTCGAGCACAAAGATTAAAAGAACAACGAGAACAACCTTCCTCGTGAGATAACGTTTCATCTTCTCATGATACCAAATTATTTTTTCGTGATACAAGCAAATAAGTACGCTTCAGACGTGCGACTATGGATTTTTTGATGGGATAATTCGTATAATAAATTCAGCACTTAATTAAAGTACGGGTTGAGAAAAACAGTCTCTGATTTATTTGCCCGAATTCTAATCCTTTTGACTTATACTTGTGAAGTCCGAGTTTCTTAAGGAGAATCTCTATGAATATTACGGTTAAGAACAAAAAACTCAACGACTGGATCAAAGAGACAGCAGATATGTGCAGGCCCGACAATATATATATTTGTAACGGGACTAAAGAAGAGTATAACCTTATGCTGTCTAAATTGCTTGAGAATGGGAGTGCGATCCCGCTTAAGAAGCGGTCTAATAGTTATCTTTTCAGATCCGATCCGAGCGATGTAGCCCGCGTCGAGGATCGTACGTTCATCAGTACTTCATCGAAAGACAAGGCCGGGCCTACTAATAACTGGATCGCCCCTGCCGAACTTAAAGATACTATGAAGCGTCTTTATAACGGATGTATGAAAGGCCGTACAATGTATGTGATCCCATTTTCTATGGGACCTATAGGCTCTCCGATATCGAGAATCGGGGTCGAGATCAGCGATAGCCCTTATGTCGTTTGCAACATGCATGTTATGACCCGGGTGAGTTCAAAAGTGCTTGAACTCCTCGATAGAGGCGAAGACTTTATCCCATGTCTGCATTCGATCGGTGTACCGTTAGGCAATGGACAAAAAGATGTACAGTGGCCGTGTGCACCTATAGAGAGTAAGTATATAAGCCATTTTCCTGAGGAAAACCTTGTCTGGTCATTCGGTTCGGGTTACGGCGGTAACGCTTTGCTCGGGAAAAAATGTCTGGCACTACGGATTGCATCTGCAATAGCCAAAAGAGAGGGTTGGATGGCAGAGCATATGCTCATCCTGCGACTTACAAATCCCGAGGGCAGGCAGTACCATATTGCTGCTGCATTCCCTTCTGCCTGCGGCAAGACAAATCTTGCTATGATGCAGCCCTCCATTAAAGGCTGGAAATGTGAATGCATCGGCGACGATATCGCATGGATGAAGATCGGCTCGGACGGCCGCCTTTATGCCATAAACCCGGAAAGCGGTTTCTTTGGCGTTGCGCCCGGAACATCGTACGAGACCAATCCAATGGCTATGGAGACGATCAAGGAAAATGTGATCTTTACAAATTGCGCCCTTACCGACGACGGAGACGTCTGGTGGGAGGGGATTAACGATGATGTACCGTCGCATCTCATTGATTGGAAAGGACGTGATTGGACGCCGGAAAGCAACACGGACGCGGCACATCCTAATGCCCGTTTCACTGCGCCAGCATCACAGTGTCCTGTGATCTGCAAAGACTGGGAAAATCCTACCGGTGTTCCGATAGATATATTCATATTCGGAGGCCGTAGGAGCAGCGTAGTCCCACTGGTACACGAGGCATACTCGTGGGATCACGGTGTCTTCCTCGGGGCAACCGCAGCCTCTGAAACTACCTCTGCCAATATAGGTGAAGTAGGCTACTTAAGACGGGACCCTTTTGCCATGAAGCCTTTCTGCGGATACAATATGGCTGACTATTTCCGGCATTGGCTCGACATGGGCGACAGGCTCGGCAGTAAGGCACCGAAAATCTTTTATGTTAACTGGTTCAGAAAGAGTCCGGACGGCAAGTTTTTGTGGCCGGGATTCAGCGACAACAGCAGGGTACTGAAATGGATGTGCGAGCGGGTCGAGGGCAAGGTTGGATCCCTGAAATCACCCATAGGTCTATTGCCGATAGAGGGCGATATAGACCTCAACGGTTTGGATATACCGGCCGAAAACTTGAGAGAGTTGATGAAGATAGATATTAAGGAGTGGAGGGATGAGATACCTGATATCGAAGAACACTTTGCAATGTTCGGCACCCGCCTGCCCGAGCGATTAAAAGTACAACTTAAGGAGCTGATAACACGTCTCGGATAAAGGCAGTATTATCCGTCCCTCAATGGAAAAGATGATCTCAAAGAAATCTCTCGTTAACGTATTGGGAGTAGTTTATATCCACACTAAGACCAGCGATGACGGAGACCTGTATCTCACGCGATTCGGTGTCCCGCATCAGGAACATTTCGAGATAAAGAACTGGTATGAAAAAGACTGGTTCGACGGGCATAAGATAAGACTAAAAGGCACAAGCTCCGTCTACAGGGTTTCGACAAAAGAGGTCAATGGAAGGATACTCGATCTCGTCGTAAAAAACTGCCGTGTAGGAGAGGACGTCCCTATAAATACCCATGTCTTGCAGGAATTCTGCGATGCAGAGTTCAACAGCCCATGGGAAGAATTCTCTCTGGTTGCGGATATGCGGGAGGGACACTACGGTCCTAAGGAAATGCAGGTCAATACCCAGAGGCCGATGGCAATCTATGTGCCGCCGGAAAGGATGCAGTTGTGGCAGAGCGGCAGGTCGAGGGAAAAGATAAACCGCATAAGGGCAAAACATCCAGGCATTGATCTGGACATACTGAAGCAATACAAGCTTATCTACGAATGGATAAAAGGTAAAAACCTTATGGAAATCTTTGAGACCCTCGATATCGAGAAGGATGAACTTATAAGACACCTTAAAAGGATTAATTCTCAAGTTATCGGGGACCTTAACAAAAAGGGCTACCTTGTGGCAGATATGAAGCCCGAGCATATTATTCTAAGCGAGGCCGGCACCGACCGTATTGAAGAGATCGGGCTTACCGAAAAAGATAATCCCCTTGCCGCACAGATCGAATTGGTGCATCGCCTGATAAACGAGTGCAGATATTCGGTAATTGATTATGAACTCCTGCTGCGTACCCCCGATCATGAAGATGAGGTAAAGTCTTCGAGAAGACATTCGTATCTCGATGACCAGAGGAATCGTTTTAAACCTACTCCATTACCCGCTCATCTCTCGTATACCGAGATATTCGGCGTCCCCTATATTTACGGGCATGCGGAAAGCACGGGAGGACACCTTTGGGTTGTAGGAAGAAATGCCCATCTGTTTGATTATTTTCTTCCTGAAAGGTGGCGAAAGACGCCTTCTCTACGACTATCCGGCACAAAAGAGGTGTTTTACACGATCACAAAAGACAATATTCACCTTGTCTGGAAAACCTCCCGAGTAGGTGAAATACCCGGAGAAGAAGAAGACGGAAACTCTAATTCCAATATCCGGCAGTACGGCATAAACAGTCCGTTCGAGGAATTTGCCATTGCCCATGAACTAAACCAAATCGGGATACCGTCGGTTTATGTACGGGCAATATATATGACGGGCAGTCACAAGATAGAGGCGTCAAGCGACCTCAGAAAATACGAGTCTCATAAAAACATCCTCGACCCGGAAGGTGAACCCATCCTTCAGGAGGATCATAATTACATCACGATCCGCGGATACTACAACGGTCCCGATCAATGGGTTGCCGAACACGAAAGCCTGCTGTATTCTCCGATAGACCTGTTTAAGGCAGTTCATAACGGCATTATTAGTGAATCACAGTGCCAAGACTTCATGGAAAAAACAAAGGAGAGATTAATAAATACCGGTTATGACGGCTCATCGCTAAAGGCCAACGATCTTCTCCTCGTAATGGACGAAAAAGGGGAGCTTATGAAAAATAGTTCCGGTAAACCTGAGATTATCCTCTGCAATTTCGAATTGATATGGAAGATCAGTTAATTTTTTTCAGAACACTTTTTGAAGGCTATCAAGAGAAAGTGTTATAGTAGTAATACACAATATTTTTTTATGAGGTAATTAATATGCTTCCATTTTGTCTGCATGCCAAGACCATTGCCGATGCGTGGTTTCAACTAATATATAACATATTCGAACACTCTTATATGCAAAAAATACAAAGAGGTTCTTTCGAGAACGAGCAGTACCGCCTCCAGTATCCCGGGATCGCTGTTTTCATAGAGCATCCGTCAGAAGATATGATTCCTGTAATGCCTCCCGGGCTTAATATCCCTGCCCCTACCACAATGGAATATATTGAGGATTATTTTGCAAACTATCTTATGGATTCGGAACTTTCCGAGAACGAGACATATAAATATGCAAGCAGGATACATTATCCCATGCCGAAGGGCGGAACCCAGATCGACAGGATTATCGAAATGTTGAAGGATACCCCATTAACAAATCAGGCAGTAATAGAGATAGGCTCTCCGGAAGACCACGACACATGTTACGGTAATGACGGAAAACTCGATCCGCCGTGCCTGAGGCTGCTTGATTTTAAGGCTATTCCTATTGAAGACGAGCTTGCACTAACCGTAAACTGCTATTTCCGCTCGTGGGATCTATGGGCAGGTTTTCCCACAAATCTCGGAGGAATAGAGTTATTGAAAAATTATGTTGCAGGAGAAACCGGTTTGAAGAATGGTCCTATGTACGCCTACAGTGCCGGCGCCCATATCTACGGCTATCAAGAAGAAATTGCAAGGATCCGGACATTAAAGACAGCGATTAAGAAGGGTTAAGCCCTTTAATCCCCATACGGATATCCTCCCTTAGAACCTTTATAACCTCCGGAGAATTCAACGGTACACCCTCGAGTTCTGCCCTGATTTCTTTTGTATCTATGGAATAAACCTTATCATCCTTTTTATGTTCGTAAACAAAATCGATATCCGGATTACCTGCAATGAGGACGATAAGCGTATCGGCAATGTTTCCCAGTGGTTTTCTATCTATATGGCTGTGCTTGAAATACGCATGGACTATTGTCCCTATCCCCTTCCCGGATGTAATGGTAAAATCCCCTCCAGCCTCTTTTGCCGACTGAGAAAGCAAAGACAATCCCAGCCCCACCTTTCTGGTCGTTCGTGTTGTATAAAAAGGGTCTGCAACTTTTTTAAGCGTCTCGGCGTCTATCCCTCTGCCGTTGTCCTTTATCTCTACAGAAAGGATATCTTTCTTTAAGTCCTCATTAATTCTTATCTCGATCCTGCTCGCTCCCGCACCAATGGAGTTTTCTACGATATCCAGTATATGCAATGATAGGTCTTCCATCTCAATGATGCGCAAAATAAACTTTAAAAAGTCCGAGAACCCAAAGACTTAACCCTTCTCTTGCGGTCTTAATATCCGTTAATTCCTTATCCTGATGGGCGACGTAGGTATTCCGGAAATCGGATTATCCATTATATTCAGTGTCATAACATGTTCAGCGGTTCTGAGATCGTTTTCAGCTTTTCTCAGCCATGCATTTACTGTATTTATTTTATCGTCTTTCATAAATCACTTTTCCTTTATGAGCAGCGGTATAAATTATGGTACCGACAATATCCTTAAATCTTTCAAATTCCTGCGGGGTCCTTACAATAACATCCTTGGGCATACCGAGATATTTCAGCGTTTTTCTAATGGGAATCGCTCTCTCATAAGGTTTCATGTCGGTATCCATTACAACCATTATGTCTATATCGCTATCGGCAGTAGGATGACCATAGGCATAAGAGCCAAAGAGGATTATCTTCTCAGGATTAAAGTTATTTGTAATCCTCTCTACAATACTCTTTAAATAGCTCTCGATATCCATATCTGCTCACCTCCGTTATTTTACACAATTACAACTTCTACCGTTATGCTCGTATCGCATCCGAATATATCAACGACTTTAACACAGGCTGTATATTTGCCCTTCTTCGGATATTTGCCTAATTCGTGGTTGGAGTCGAGCGGATTCGTCAATCGTCTCAATCTTCTGCATCGGCATGGCGCATCCGGCAATATCCACCTCGCGACTGTTCCCGTACTCATCATACTTCCCCTCCCACACAAGCTCCGTCTTCTTTGTGCTTAACGGATGCGGGTTATCCGGGCCCCAACAGTTATTGTTCTTTGTCATGCCTCGATTCTTCAAACCGCCGTTTTTTCCGGTGTCGCCCATGCCGGCAGAGGTTCACGTGTTGCCTCATGATAAAGTGTCTCAGGTGCTATATCCACACCATCAGGCCAGCATAATGTTCCGATTTCTTTGTTCACGTAGAACTGCTTAAAATATTCAATAGCGGAGAAGCGGCTAAAAACACCGCCTTTATGACGATATCCACTCAAATCAATAATTCCCTTCTTGCCATTTTCAAAGACAAGCTCAAGCTTATACCCTTCAATATATCTTGCTTCTAAAATATCATAATACATTTCTTCCGACTGGCGTAGCATTCTTCCTCATCTCAATCTTATACCGATAGGAATTTATGTCTTCATCTTTTTTCCAAGATTTTCTTACCAAATCTCTCTCTCCAAAATTTCCATTAAAATATAATCATTTTTATTCCACATTTGCAATAACAGATTGGGAACGCAGTCGGTTAAAAGGCTCAAGGGCAGAAAGATTGATAATCGAGGAAATCATTCAGCTAACCAGTCACGTTCCTTCAGCCATTGTTTTGCCCACAAAACAAAGCCTTTGGCATCTTTAATCAGTGTCTCTGCCTGAAGCTTGGTAACTCCTATTAATTTTGCATAATCTCCCATTGACCGTAACTCAAATGCATCGTGAAATACCTTTGACCATTTCTTATCAACCTCATTAGTTTTTACAAACTCACGGTCAAAGTAGGAAAGCACCCCTGAATGTTTCGAACTGCCGAGTCCTTTTGTGAGCAAAATGCCAAGTGCAGCATAAAAGATCGCATAATATGCCCTGTTCACAGAGCCAAAATATTGCTCGATATTAAAAAGGGCTTCTGCCTGTACGATTGAATCATCTGATTTTTGTATATTATGGGTGATAAGGGCAATAACATCCGAATCTCTCATAAGGTGATGCCCTCTCTAATAACAGCCTTAATGAATGGAGAAGACCTTAACGGACTATCCCAAATCTCGCTTTTTTTATATATCACTTCCTGAATAACCTGTCCGTGTTCAAGACCGATCTCCCATGCAATTTCGCTTAATTGTGGCATTACCGCTTCCATATCAATTCTGTCAGGTAATTCGATATAAATATCAATATCGCTGAGTTCTTCCATCTCCCCTCTAACAGCAGAACCAAAAAGCTTCACTATTGCATCAGGAAACAGTTCATGGATTTTTTTAGCAAACTCCCGTGCAACGTTTAATGCTGCCGGATTTGCCTCTCTTACAATGCCCATAACCTTTGGCCTCCTTATTAATTAAGGATAAGATATTTTAAAGAATTACTCAATCGCAATAATCGGTCTTGACAAATTATCGCAAAAATTCTTTATTGCATGGAAAGAAATTAGCGATATTTTTGACTTACAGAATAACCCTTCTTCCTTCTGCACTCCTTAAGGCCAAACAAAGTTCCTCGAATGTCGAAGCTGCAATTGCCAGACCGTTAAAGGAATGTATCGTATCTACTATTTTATTAACCGAAAGCCCTGTGGCCCCGATCAACAACCGCTTATTGAAACCGAGGACTTCTTCTTTTTCATTAACAACAACTTGCATGCCGAATGCATCTTCATCATTCTCACCGGACTGCAAATTTTCATAGACGATTTCCTGCATCTTTATCGCATCGTCTATATCCCGGAAAAGACCGATGATGTGGACTTCTTCTGAAGTTGTTATCTCCATTCCGGCAATGGCTTTAATCCCTCTTTGTTTGGCCAACCTTTTTGTAACATCTGCATTCTCTACAGAGTTATGATCGCAGATCGCTATAATATTTAATCCATGTGAAGCAGCTTTTTCCACAATGCGAAGGGGAGTCATATAAAGGTCTGCACACGGCGAAAGGCAGGTATGTATATGGAGGTCAGCCCTGAACTCTACCGGCATCTCAGGCCGAGAGAATAAAGCCTTCCAACAACTTCGAAGGCAGGCAAAGGGCTTACCAGAATAGAAACGCCTTCTTCATTCGCCTTCTTCAATGTATCCGCATCCGGAGACCTTCCATTGATAAGGATAACACCCGACAGGTTCCTTAATGCCGCAACCGCCACAATATTCTGATGGGTCTGAAGGGTTATCCAGATATTACCTTCTTTTGAATTCCCTATTACATCCGACAGAAGGTCGCTTACATATCCTCCCGATACTTCCCTGTTCAGGTCTGTTCCCTGTGTCCTGACGTCAAGAGAGAGGCTATCGACAATTTCCTGCAGTTTCATGATCTGCTCCTTAATGCCGGTATTGGACGATTCATTTATTAAATTTTCAATACCCCTAACCCCTCTTTTCCAAAGAGGGGGTCAGAAGGAATCCCGACAAGCGAGAATGACAAAGTACGATTTATTTTTTTGATACCCCGCCGTCTCTGCGGCGGGGAGGTTCATTCAGAATCTTTGCCGCGTCTTTGGCAAAATAGGTGAGAATTAAGTCAGCACCCGCGCGTTTTATGCATGTGAGAATCTCCATCATCACGCGATTCTCATCTATCCATCCAAGCTTTGCGGCGGCCTTAACAAGAGAATATTCCCCACTCACATTATAAGCGGCAACCGGTACATCAAATGCGTCTCTCACGTCAGAGATTATATCGAGGTATGTCATTGCAGGCTTTACCATTACAATATCCGCACCCTCTTCTATATCGAATGCAACTTCTTTTAATGCCTCTCTCCTGTTTGCAGGGTCCATCTGGTATGATCTTCTATCCCCGAACTGTGGGGTTGATTCGGCAGCCTCTCTGAATGGGCCGTAAAAAGAGGATGCATATTTTGCAGCATAACTCATTATAGGAATCTCATAGAATCCTTCCTTGTCGAGGGCAAACCGTATAGCCCCTACCCTTCCGTCCATCATATCGGACGGCGCAACCATATCCACACCGGCCTTTGCATGGGATACCGCCTCTTTTGCAAGCAGTTCAAGTGTCGGGTCATTCTTTACATCGCCTTTTTGGATTATCCCGCAGTGACCGTGGCTCGTATACTCGCACATGCAGACATCCGTAATAACGTAAAGACCGGGAACTTTATCCTTTATCGCCCTTATTGCTTTTTGCACGACCCCGTGTGGATCGTATGCACTCGAGCCGATTTCATCTTTGTGTTCCGGGATACCGAATAACAGCACAGCGGGAATTCCGAGGGAATAAACCTCTTTTGCATGCTTCGCTATCTTATCTACCGATTCCTGATAACATCCCGGCATGGATTTAATTTCCTTGCGGATGTTTTTGCCGAAGGTCACAAAAAGCGGGTATATAAAGTCATCGGGGGAAAGCGAGGTTTCTCTCACCATTCTCCTGATGACTTTATTCTTCCTTATCCTGCGCGGTCTGTGAACTGGAAACATATCACGTTACAGTTTTATCCGCAACTGCTGCAACCCGGGCCGCATGACGGCGCCTTCCCGCCTGTCAGAATAAATCCCTGCCTCTCCCCGTCATTTAAAAAGTCAACCTTCATACCATCGAGTTTCTGCGATGTATTCTTATCCATAAATACCTTAAGACCGTTCTCTTCGACTACATCATCGTCCTTGCCGGCCTTTTCATCTATGTCCATTCCAAAAGATGGGCCGCAACATCCTCCCTCCGCCGTATAGATACGAAGACCCCAGTCGGACTTTCCCTCAGTTGTAAGTATCTGCTTTGCCTTTTCAGCAGCAGCTTCCGTTATTGTCAGCACAAGAAACCTCCTTCTTTGTTCCACACAAAAAGATTTAAATCGCTGTAGAACCTATTATTTAAGGATAAAATAATATGCCTGAAAAAGCAACCCTTTCATTTATTCTTATCCGAGACGAGGCGGGCATCCAAATAACCTTGTGTATCCAATTAAAGTATAATTAATCATGCCCAAAATTAATCTCAAGGCATTGAGCAAAACCGAGATGAAGGAGTTTGTAAAAGCACAGGGACTTCCCGATTACAGGGCAAGACAGATACTTCACTGGATATACGGGAAAAGGGCCGAATCCATCGAAGATATTACCGAATTATCGAAAAGTTTAAGGCAGAAGCTCTCGCATGCTGCTTATATCGGCAATCTCGAACTCATGAGTAGACAAACCTCTAAGGACGGTACTGAAAAATTTTTGTTTGGGTTAGAGGACGGAGAATCGATAGAGAGCGTTCTCATACCTGATGAAGACAGACTTACACTCTGTATCTCATCTCAGGTTGGATGTGCAATGGCATGTGGATTTTGTCTGACGGGAACGATTGGGTTTAAAAGAAACCTTCAGGCTCATGAGATTGTTGACCAGATAATTACAGTAATGAGAATAAGGAGTCAGGGGATTACTAATATCGTCCTCATGGGCATGGGGGAACCATTACTGAATTTTACCGGGGTCGTTGAGGCAATCCATCGGATAACCGAACTTATGGGGTTTTCGAAGATGAGGATTACACTCTCCACCTGCGGGATTGCACCAAAGATCATCGAGCTTTATCAAAAAGCTCCGCATATAAATCTTGCGATATCACTGAATGCCGCAACCGATGATGTAAGAAACAGAATCATGCCTATAAACAAAAAGTATCCAATCAAGGTTCTCATTGACGCATGCAGGAAAATCCCCTTGTCTCCAAGACAGAAGATAACGTTTGAATATGTAATGATTGACGGCATTAATGATATGCCGGAAGATGCAAGGAGGCTTATCGGGCTTCTTAAGGGCATCCCTTCGAAGGTTAATCTTATCCCGTTTAATCCTTACGAAGGGAGTAAGTTTCAAAGACCTTCTAATGATAAAGTCCTTGCATTCCAAAAAATACTTATTGACGGAAATATCACTTCGTTCATAAGAAAGAGCAAAGGACAGGATATTCTCGCTGCATGCGGACAATTAAAGGCAAGATATAAGACATGATGAGTTTTAATAAGACAGGACATAATATTTTCGCTCATTCTCGGGCTCTCGCCCTCCGAGGTTTTTGCCTCACCCCCCTCAAATCCCCCCTTATCAAGGGGGGACTAAGGGGGGTGTCGGAATATCGGCAAAAAAATCCGCTCAAATACCATGTCCTGTCTTTATCTTTTTGCTCAAAATTCATCTCCGAATACGAGCCATGAATAAAGTGATTATCTTACTAGGGCCAACCGGTGTCGGTAAAACATCGGCGTCGATCCTCCTTGCAAAGGAACTCGGAACGGAGATAATCAGTGCGGATTCCATGCAGATTTATATGGAGATGGATATAGGAACTGCAAAGCCTTCGAAGGAGCAGATGGCCGAGGTGAAACACCATATGATCGATATCGTCGAACCTTCGGAGAATTACAGCGTTGGCAGATATATAGAAAGAGTAGTACCGATAATAGAAACCCTTCACAAAAAAGGGAATATACCCATCATCGTAGGCGGCACAGGGCTTTACATAAAGGCTATGACCCGCGGGATATTCAGCGGTCCTTCGGCGGACTGGAAGCTGAGAAAAGAACTGATTGCACTCGAAGAAGAACAGACAGGTATCCTTTATAATTACCTTCTCGATCTTGATCCTAATGCAGCACAAAAAATAATGCCTACCGATACAAGACGGGTAATCAGGGGGATAGAGATTTGTCTCAAGTCGGAACGGGGCATATCCGAACTTCAGAAGGAACTGACCAAACCGCTGCCGTACGAATTTGTAAAGATCGGACTGACAAGGGACAGAAAAGAACTTTACGGAATAATCGAGAACCGTGTTGATGATATGATAAAGACAGGGCTTCTCGATGAGGTAAAGGGACTTTTAGAGCGATTCACCCATTCACCGATTCACCCATTCACCGATTCACCCTCCCGAACTGATTTGGCGGGCAAGCCCATTCACCTGCTAACTTCTATGCAGGCAATAGGGTACAAAGAGATTGCAATGTACATTAATGGAGATATTACATTGGAAGATGCAGTAAGGCTCATAAAAAGGGGAACCAAGCGGTATGCCAAAAGGCAGTTTACCTGGTTTAAAAAAGAAGATAATATTCATTGGATTGATGTTTCCGGCATACACGACAGCAGCGAGATATTCCTACGCATTAAACACGTCCTCGGTGACCTGTTGTCATAACCCTAAATATAGCTGATAGCTAACAGCTTTCAGCTCGGGAATCCCCATAAGTTAATCGGTATTTTTTATCTAAAGGATTTTACCGTTCCGAAGGTTATGTTTACGGCAATACTCGTTGCCGCTTCGGGATTATACCTGCTTTCGGATATTGATCTTTTTGAAATAGGCAGACTTCGAGTCGTCCCGACTTTTTTCTGGCCGCAAATAGTCGGGGGTGCCATATTCGGATTGGGCTTTGTAATAAGCGGATACTGTCCCGGAACTGCCGTTGCGGGTTTTGCATCAGGCAGGCTCGATGCTATGGTTACTTTGATAGGCGTTGGTGCAGGTTCTCTGATATTCGCAGTGATCTTTCCTTATATCGAAAGCTTCTATATGTGTTCGCTCGTGGAAAATGCATCGCTTCCAAAACTATTGGGTATCAACCACTGGCTCATACTGGCCTTTCTGTTTATCTTTGCAGCAGGCATGTTTTATATGATGGAGCGATATGAGAGAAGGCATGGTTGAAGATTCAAGAGGGTAGGACTGAAAACCCTACCCTCTTGCAATTATACCCGGATGAGTCTAATTATTCTGCCAGCCTGCAGCCTGATACACCCCAGTCGTGATCTTCACCGGATTTAGACGATGAACTTGTGACGGTAAATGCAAAATAATCATAATCGGCCCTAATTTACTGCCTTTAGAGACGGTTGTGTTGGAGGGCGGAGTGATGGTAAGGGAGAAAAACAGAATTAGATTTCAACTACTTGAAAGGATTTAGAACTGATAAATTGCTGTTTATAATTTGACCGTGCTGTAGATCTTCAGTATAAAGGACGCGACAGTTAGATTCGATAGCCGATGCCACGATTAAACTATCCCAATATGAAAAATGGAATTGTAAGGCAGTATCTATAGCTTTAACAATAGTCGAATTGTTTATTCGAAATACGGTATATATCTCGAATAGATTGTCGGTTATGACCTTAAGAGATTTCATATCTATATTGAATTTCCCGTTCATAACCCATATAAATTCGCTGATAACCTGTGTGCTTAAGCAAACCATTTCATGTCCAAGTAGTGATAAAACCATCTCTTTTTTCTTAGGCTCGGTTTCAGAATATGCATAGATCAGGATATTAGTGTCAACGAAAATCCTAGAAATTTCTTCCATATATTTCTTCTCTATTAAACTTCCATTTTATAGTGTCAATTTTTATGGTCTCTAACAAGAGCTTTTTTTCTATTTCATCCTCGAGTCTTACCACCACTTCAACCACCTTGTCTTTGAATTCATCGGGAAGCTTTATATGCAAAACACCGTCATCTGCCTTGACTTTATCTTTTACTATCATTATTAACCTCCTACCAATAAATGTATCTCTGTTCTGTAAATACAGTATATATGAAGGGGGATTTTTGAATAAATAAATTTTCAATAAATCTCCCCTAACCCCTCTTTTCCAAAGAGGGGGTCAGAAGGATTCCCGACAAGCGAGAATGACAAAGTACGATTTATTTTTAAGATACCCCGCCGTCTCTGCGGCGGGGAGGTTCATTATGAGTCAACTGGCCGTTAGCTTTCTCTGCAGATTGCGTACAAAGCGACAGAGGAATTTTGGGGGAGCAAGGGTGGAAAGTTTTCAGAGTGGATGAAGTGGAGGCTGGAACCCTCCACTTCATCATAAATCGAATAAATCTAATTATCCCATCCCGATACACCCAAATCGTTATTTTCACCGGATTTGGAAGATGAACTTGTAACAGTGAATGCAAAATAATCATAATCGAGAAGGTTGTAGCTCGTGTCATATGCACCTACCCAATAATAGTATGATCCCGGCGATATAGTGGATGGGATATTCGTGTACAGGTTATTAACGGTAAGTGTCTTGCCGGCTGAAAGGTAAGCGATTTGGAGATTAATGTCTTCCAAGTTTCATCAGGGCTTACAAGATAGATATATACATAAGACGTGTAGCTTGAACTTGTGTTGTTCTTTATCGAGATGGAAAATGGGCCTAATTTGCTGCCTTGAGAAACAGTAGTGGTAGTTGGGGGAGTGAGGGTAAGGGTGATAGCATTAGAACCCTCCTGATAAAGCTCCTGTATCTCTGAATCTGATAAGGCACGGTTATAAATGCGGACATCATCGATCTTGCCGTTCCAATAACTACTTCTATTGTCTTGAATTTTACCGATCATCAAGTTGATGGGGCTTAAATGTGCCGTGCTTGTTGACGTGCTCTCCAAAATACCATTTACATAAAGCTTTATTGATCCATTATCAATGAGACCAACCAGAAATGTCCACGAGTTACTCCCGATAGAGTTCTGACTTACTGTGGACTCATGATTGGACAAGTCAAATCTCGCTTTATTGTTGTCAAGATATAAATGATATCCTGCATTGGTGACCATCAAAACTATAAGCACTGTTTGCATTTCCGTTCCTATCAGTTGTTAATGTAGCACCATAAACCGTGCCATTATTCCCATTCCCGCTCTCATCATTTGCATTGCCGTTGAACGGATAGTAAGCTACCAATCCATCGGTTATACTTGCCCTTGCCTCTCCACCTGTTATGCATAACAACAAAGTTACTGCTAAAACAAAAATCCCCAACCGCTTAAACATTGTTTGTTCCTCCTTTCAAGGTTTTAAGACTGATTCATCCTACCTTATGGTAGGTATTCGTAAAACTTCCGTTCTTAGATTTTAGATAAGCAAACATTTTACATATCTCTAATCATTGCAATTTAAAGTAGAATAATAGATAAGATTCTCATATACTCAGCATTACCTATAATATTCCTTCAATATTGCTACTATTAGCTATAATGCTACATCCTATGGCATTGAAAAGTTAATAATAAAAATGCCACTGGCTTGTTCATAAACTTAGCCTAAAAGGGTCATCATTTTTCAGGAGGTAAAAGAGATGATGACACCTAAAGAGCTTTTTGGTGCAAGGATAAAGAGTCTCAGAGAAAGCAAAGGCTGGACACAGGAACATTTGGCTGAAAAGATGGATATAAGTACAAATTATCTCAGCAGTATTGAGCGGGGCAAAGAAAATCCTACCTTTGATATGCTCATAAAGCTCGCCCTTGCTTTAAAGGTAGATATGTGGGAACTCTTTGATTTCGGACATGAGGCAAATTCAAAAGAATTAAGGGAAATGCTAAATAGATTGATAAAGGAAGTGAATGAAGAAAAAATTGCGATTGCAGTTAGAGTCTTAAGAACGATGGTAAGGTAAAATCTAAACAATACAATACTTCCAATTTTTTTCACGAAAAGCCCTTTATCGAGATTATCCCCTCAAGACCTTCATCTCATCAAAAAATCCCTTCGGCTTTTGCATAGGACATTCTCAAAGGTGTAGATTTTAGCTGCTTAAGAAAAAAAGGGCTTATGCGATCTTCTCGATAAACTTTTTTGCAGCTTTTAAAACATCTTTAACCACATTTGTTTCCCGGAGCAATCCCCTATAATAACCGGCAATATGTAATAGGTCGTATAGCATTTCAAAATCTTTTGTAAGTTTACCATTATGTATTGATAAATGTTTCCTTAGCATTTCCCTATAACCTTCAACAGATTTCGGTAATTCTTTCTTGTCTATTCCCTTATTTATCAAATACTCATCTATGGCCTTCAAAATTGCAAGATACGCGGTACTACATGCTTCTTGAACATATTTAACGTCGGTGTATCTGTCATCTTCGATCTGCGACTTTTGTAATAGCTCTTTTGCATTATTTAAATA
>JACQXD010000169.1 GCA_016208875.1 Nitrospirota bacterium | reverse complement strand
GAATAAATAAATTTTCAATAAATCTCCCCTAACCCCTCTTTGCCAAAGAGGGGATCAGAAGGATTCCCGACAAGCGGGAATGACAAAGTACGATTTATTTTTTTGATACCCCGCCGTCTCTGCGGCGGGGAGGTTCATTACGAGGAGCGATTTTATGATTAAGAAAGAAGCTGCTGCAAATCGTTTATTAGAAAGGATCAAAGAGAGAAAGGCCTTTATCGGTATCATAGGTCTGGGTTATGTCGGGCTCCCGTTGATCAAGGAATTTCATGGTGCAGGGTTTAATGTGAATGGTTTTGACGTGGATTCCCAAAAGGTGGATGCCCTTAATGCCGGTAAAAGCTATATAAAACATATTCCATCAGAGAAAATAAAAAGACTCATATCCGCCGGCCGCTTCGAGGCTACAACGGATTTCTCTAAGCTTAAGAAGATGGACTGTATTATTGTATGCGTACCTACACCGCTCGGTGAACATAGAGAACCCGATCTGTCTTATGTCTTTAATACCACAAGGACTATTGCAAGATATCTTCGTAAAGGTCAGTTAATTGTTCTTGAATCCACGACCTATCCGGGTACGACGGACGAGGATATGAAGGCCATACTCGAGGAGACCGGACTTAAGGCCGGCAAGGACTTTTTTCTTGCCTATTCGCCTGAAAGGGAAGACCCTGCTAATAAAAACTTTACTACCTCCACGATCCCCAAGGTTGTTGGCGGCTATACCCGGAATTGTCTCAAGGTTGCAAAAACATTATATGATTCTATTGTTGTAAGAACTGTGCCTGTTTCTTCAACGAAGGTTGCAGAGGCCACAAAACTCCTCGAAAATATCTACAGATCGGTAAATATAGCACTGGTTAATGAGATAAAGGTTCTTTTTGACAGGATGGGAATTGACGTTTGGGAGGTTATAGAGGCATCGAAGACAAAACCATTCGGTTTTCAGGCTTTCTATCCGGGACCGGGACTCGGCGGACATTGTATTCCTATAGACCCTTTTTATCTTACATGGAAGGCGCGGGAATACGGTTTCCCTACGAGGTTTATAGAACTGGCCGGAGAGATTAACACGGCGATGCCGCTTTACGTAGTAAGCAGAGTTGGTGACGCACTTAACGAAAAAGGGAAAAGCATAAAAGGGTCAAAGATACTTATCCTCGGTCTGGCATATAAAAAGGACGTGGATGATATAAGGGAGTCACCCTCGCTCGAACTGATTAAGCTTCTAAGAAATAAGGGCGTAAGGGTTGACTATAACGATCCTTATGTACCTAAGATCCCTGAACTGAGGCATTATGATTTTAAGATGTCCTCCGTGCCTTTGACAGAGAAGAATCTGAAAAGATACGACTGTGTTCTTATCGCGACGGATCATTCTTCTTACGACTATCGTTTTATAGCGAAACACAGCAGGCTTATAGTGGATACAAGGAACGCGGTGAAGGGGATCAATAACAGAAAAATAGTAAAGGCATGAAGAATTGCAAAATTATCAAGGCAAAATTATCAGTTGAAATTTGGCATTGATAATACGGTCATAAGTATGAAGACATTAATTATAAAATCCCTCCTAACCTCCCTTTGCCAAAGGGAGGAAAGATTCCCCTCTATCAAGAGGGGATTAAGGGGTGTGTTCCCCTCTTTGGCAAAGAGGGGCGGGGAGAGATTTTCCAATAATGATGCCTTACTCAGGCACTCCTTAGTAAATAGGGTGGATAGAAGGAGGCCTCTTTGAACATTAAAGTGGCTGTAATAGGCGGAGGATACTGGGGGAAAAATCTCGTAAGAAATTTTCATGGCCTCGGGTCCTTGTATGCCGTATGTGACAGCGATCAATCAAAACTGGCCTCGTTTAAGAAAGATTATCCTGACATCGAGATATTTAAAACAACCCGGGAACTGTATGATTCTAAAAAAGCTGATGCCGTTGTGATAGCGACGCCTGCGGAATTTCACTACAAGATGGTCAGGGAAGCATTGCTTAAAAATAAAGACGTCTTTGTTGAAAAACCTTTAAGCCTATCGGTTAATGAGGGTATTGAACTTAATCACATCGCAAGGAAAAAGGGCCGGATACTCATGGTCGGACATCTCCTTCGATATCATCCGGCAGTGATAAAACTCAAAGAGATGGTAGAAAGCGGAGAACTCGGTAGACTGTACTATGTATATTCAAACAGGTTAAACCTTGGGAAGATCAGACAGGAAGAGAATATACTCTGGAGTTTTGCACCTCACGACATCTCCGTCATTCTCTCTTTAACCGGTCAGATGCCTGATGAGGTTACTTCGTTTGGAGGCCGGTATCTTCAGGAAAAAGTTGCTGATGTTACCCTCAGTACACTATCGTTTCCATCCGGTATAAAGGCGCATATCTTTGTGAACTGGCTGCATCCCTATAAAGAGCAAAAATTCATAGTCGTAGGTTCGGAAAAGATGGCCGTATTTAATGATGTAGGAAAGGATAAGCTTTTGCTTTACCCCCATAAGATAAATTGGCGCGGAAATATTCCGATCCCGGACAAGAAGGATGCCCAAATAATAGAGATTAACGATATGGAGCCATTAAGGCAGGAGTGTTCTCATTTTCTTGAATGCGTAAAGACACGGCGATCCCCGGTTACGGATGGTGATGAAGGGTTGCGGGTATTGAGTGTCCTCGATGCCTGTCAACGGTCGCTTGAGTCCGGCGGGTCACCGGTACGGGTAGGGAATAATAAGAATGTGAAAAAATATTCTGTTCATGCAACGGCAATAATAGATGAACCTTCAGAGATAGGAGAAGGCACAAGTATCTGGCATTTCAGTCATATATTAAAGGGATCAAAGATAGGGAAGAATTGCAGGGTAGGGCAGAACGTAGTAATCGGGCCAAATGCAGTTATAGGAAATAATGTCAAAATTCAGAATAATGTTTCTGTATATGAAGGGGTTGAACTTGAGGATAATGTTTTCTGCGGGCCTTCCATGGTCTTCACAAATGTATTCAATCCGAGGAGTGAAATCCCCAGAATGAAAGAACTTAGAAAAACCCTCGTTAAGCATGGTGCTACTATAGGTGCAAATGCAACGATTATCTGCGGCAATACGATTGGTAAATTTGCATTTATCGGAGCGGGTGCTGTTGTTACAAGGGATGTGCCCGATTATGGCCTTGCAATGGGAAATCCTGCCAAACACAGTGGATGGATATGCCGCTGCGGTGAGAAATTGAGATTAAACAGAACAAGGGCAAGGTGTAACCTGTGCGGTGACGAGTATAAATTAAGAAATAAGAAACTAGAGGCTGTGATCTCAAAATGAAACACACATGCCTTAAGGAGACACAAAGGAGGATGAAAATCTCCCCTAACCCCTCTTTTCCTAAGAGGGGAATCCCTCCCTTTGGCAAAGGGAGGTTAGGAGGGATTTTCAGATGAAGCCGATACCTATGCTTGATCTGAAACTCGAATACGAATACATGAAGGAAGATATTGATTTAGCCATAAGGAAATGTCTCGATCACCAGAAATGGATACTCGGTCCCGAGGTGAAAGAGCTTGAGGATAGGATTTCCGATTACATCGGAGTTAAACATTGTATTGGTGTATCTTCAGGCACCGAGGCATTGGTATTAGCTCTCAGGGCATTAGCAATAAAACTTAAAGGCAAGGAATATTTTGATAGGAACGACGAGATTATTACAACACCGTTTACCTTTACCGCAACCGGTGATGCGATCCTGCGGGCCGGTGCAACACCCGTCTTTGTTGATATTGATCCAAAAACATATAACATTGACCCGATTAAAATTAGAAAGTATTTAACTCAAAACTCAAAACTCAAAACTCAAAACTCAACGAGGGTTGTCGGAATTATCCCTGTTCACCTCTATGGGCAAGCATGCAATATGGATAAGATAATGGGAATCGCAAAGGAATATGCTCTTTTTGTTATAGAAGATGTTGCACAGGCATTTGGAGGAATATATAATGGTTCGGCAGGCTCACCACAAAAACTCGGTTCGATAGGAATGGCAGGGGCATTCAGTTTTTTCCCTTCTAAAAACCTTGGTGGTTTTGGAGACGGAGGAATGGTATCAACGAATGATGATGAGGTAGCCGAACTTGTAAGAATTCTTTTAAAGCATGGGGGTAAAGATAAGTATAATGTTAACCATATCGGTTACAATGCTAGGCTTGACACCCTTCAGGCCGCAGTGCTGCTTGCGAAGTTTAAATATATTGATGAATTCAATGAGAAAAGGAGAAAGATAGCGGAAATTTATAATGAGAGACTTGCAGGCTTAGGTGATTTGATTTTACCTGTAACGTATCACGCTTCACGCCTTACGGATGTATATCACGTCTACCACCAGTATACAATCAGGACATCGAAGAGAGATGAACTACAGGTATATTTAAAAGATAAGGGCATATCTACTATGGTTTATTATCCGTTCCCTCTGCATAAGATGAAGGTATTTGAAGGAAGGAGCATTATACATAATAGTTTCGAAAACTCCGAGAAGGCATGCAGAGAGGTTTTAAGTCTTCCGATAGAGCCGTTGCAAAGTAAAGAGACAACGGATCAAATAATAAGTTCTATTAGAAATGATGGTAATTACGGATGAGAATTACCTTGCTGAAGTATGGGCAATAAGCCGGTTAATATCCTCGGTATCTCCTGTTTTTACCATGACAGTGCTGCAGCTTTGATTTGTGACGGTGAGATTATTGCCGCTGCTCAGGAAGAACGATTTACCCGTAAGAAACATGACCCCGATTTTCCCAAGCATGCAATTACATATTGTTTGAAGGAAGGAAACGTTGCAGTAAATGAACTGGATTATGTTGCCTTTTACGATAAACCGTTTATTAAGTTCGAACGCATTGTGGAGACCTATCTTGCCTATGCACCGAGAGGCTTGAGATCATTCCTGATGGCAGTTCCCCTATGGCTTAAAGATAAACTATGGATGTCGAAATTGATCATGGATGAGTTGGGTGGCTATCAGGGAGACATTATTTTCCCTGAGCATCACGAGTCGCATGCGGCATCAGCCTTTTATCCCTCTCCATTTGAGGAAGCAGCATTTTTGACGATAGACGGCGTCGGTGAGTGGACAACGACAAGTTTTGGAGTTGGGAAGGGCAATTTGATCGAAATGCAATATGAATTACAATTTCCACATTCCATCGGCCTGCTTTATTCTGCATTCACATACTACGCCGGATTTAAGGTAAATTCCGGCGAATATAAGGTTATGGGGCTTGCTCCTTACGGTGAACCGAAATACGCGAATTTGATATATGAACATCTCATGGATCTCAAGGAAGACGGTTCGTTCAAGCTCAATATGGATTATTTTAATTATTGTGCAGGGCTTACAATGACAAATGAGAAGTTTCACGAATTGTTTGGCGGCCCTCCGCGCAAACCCGAGACATTGCTTACACAAAGAGAAATGGATTTGGCAGCGTCCCTTCAGGAAGTTACGGAGGATATAATGCTGAGGATGGCAAAACATGTAAAGAAAGAAACCGGACAGAGGTATTTATGTCTTGCGGGAGGGGTTGCTCTTAATTGTGTGGGGAACGGAAAGATATTGAGATCGAATATATTTGATGACTTATGGATTCAGCCTGCAGCAGGAGATGCAGGTGGTGCGCTGGGTGCGGCACTGTTCACATGGCATCAATATCTGGGGAATAATCGAAATACCGGCAATCGGGAGAAACAAAAAGGTTCATATTTAGGCCCTGAATTTTCAAATGAATATATCGAGATTTTTTTAACTAAAAATGGAATCCCACTTAAAAAGTATGAATCGAGTGAACTTCCTGAAGTTGTAGCCGGGTTATTAATGCAGGGAAAGGTTATCGGCTGGTTTTACGGCAGGATGGAATTCGGACCGCGTGCCCTCGGATCGAGAAGCATCATCGGTGATGCGATGTCTCCCGAGATGCAGTCGAAAATGAATCTCAAGATTAAATTCAGAGAATCATTCCGTCCGTTTGCTCCATCCATATTAGCTGAAAATGTGTCCGAATGGTTTGATATAGACAGAGAAAGTCCATATATGTTATTGGTAGCGAATGTGAGGAAAGATAAACAGCGGTCTATTAGTGAGGATGAAAAAAGATTATGGGGAATAGATAAGTTGAATGTAATAAGGAGCGATATACCGGCGGTAACCCATGTTGATTATTCGGCGCGTATTCAGACGGTAAACCGAGAAGACAACTCTATGTATTATGATGTGATACGACGATTTTATGAAAAGACGGATTGTCCGATGATTATCAATACATCCTTTAATGTTCGGGGAGAGCCTATTGTATGTACGCCTGAAGATGCATATAAATGTTTTATGCGGACGAATATGGATTATCTGGTTCTGGGAGACTTTGTTCTGGATAAAGCTGTGCAGCCTGAATTCACAGATGATAGGGATTGGAAAAAGGAATATGAACTGGATTAGTATGTCCATGCCATTTACAAAAGAAATAGAAAAGTTAAAAACCGATAACAGAATATTGAGGAATTTTGGTATTCTCTTTTTTATTGTTTTTTGCCTGGTATCTTTTTATGTTTACCGAAGAGGTTTCATTGACTGGCAATGGTTTTTGATTATCGGAATACTTTTTCTCACGTCCGGTCTTGTAAAACCGAGTTTGTTAAGAAGGTTCTATAAATTGTGGATGCTTTTTGCACTGATGTTAGGACGGATAATGACGCATATAATTCTTACCATCACTTTTTTTGTCATTATTACGCCCGTTACGATAATATTGAGAATTTCCGGTAAGGATTTATTGAATGAAAGGATCAATAAAGGTTCTGAGACTTACTGGATTAAGCATGAAGTAATAAATGATAAAGATAGATATAAAAAACAATTTTGAGGAATTTTAAATGGGAAAACTTTCATTATTAAAGGAGATATGGGAATTTTTGAGTACCAGGAAGAAATGGTGGCTAACGCCGATAATCTTATTTCTGTTATTGTTAAGCCTGCTGATTGTTTTCACATCGGGTTCGGCAGTCGCACCATTTATCTATACGTTGTTTTAAAATGTATAAAACAGTTTTAATTACCGGCAGTTCGGGATCTGTAGGCTCTAACCTCGCAATTTATTTTAAAAGGGATAATCCTTCCTGCCGGGTGATCGCTCTGGATAATTTAAAAAGGCGGGGTTCCGAGCTTAATCTGTCTCGTCTTAAGGCTGCAGGAGCGGAATTTGTTCACGGCGACATAAGAAATTGCCTGCTGGAGCGTCTTGAGTCTGCCGATAGAGCCATTGCAGAGTAGGGAGGATGCAATTCGCATAGTCAATCTGCTAAATGATTTTTATAGGGATAAATTTACTGCTTAATTTTTATTCCGCAACATCGGATAAATAAGGAGTGACCACAGTATGAACAAGCCTGTTATTAAAAAGTCACAGATAGTCGATGTTAATTTCGGTGAGAATGTTACTGTTATTGAGCCCGTGAACCTTTACGGCTGCAGTATCGGCGACAATTCGTTTATCGGTCCATTTGTAGAGATACAAAGGGATGTGAAAATCGGCAGAAATTGTAGGATCCAATCGCATTCGTTTATCTGCGAACTTGTTGAGATAGGCGATAATTGTTTTATCTCTCATGGAGTGATGTTCGTAAATGATCTGTTTTCCATTGGAGGTCCGGCAAAAGGCAGGAAAGAATTATGGAAACCGACCTTTATAGGGCATAATGTGTCTATAGGAACAAATGCAACTATACTTCCGGTAAAGATAGTGGACAATGTTGTAATTGGAGCGGGGGCTGTGGTAACTAAGGATATTCTTAAGGCTGGTATTTATGCCAGAAATCCGGCACGTTTGATCAGGGAATTATAATCATATGAAAGTTCCATTCGGTGATTTAAGGACACAATATCAGAGCATAAAATCGGATATCGATAATGCAATAAGATCGGTTATCGATGAGACCGCGTTTATCAGAGGGAAATACGTTGCCGAATTCGAAAAGGCATATGCCGCAATGTATGGGGTAAAACATTGTATAAGCTGTGCAAATGGTACCGACGCCATATATATTACGCTTAAAATGCTGGGCATTGGCCCTGGCGATGAAGTTATAACTGTGGCTAATAGCTGGATATCCACATCCGAAACCATAACCCAGACAGGTGCGAGACCTGTTTTTGTTGATATAGAGCCGGATTACTATACGATCGACGTATCAAAGATAGAAGAAAAAATTACATCGAGGACAAAGGTTGTTCTTCCCGTTCATCTTTACGGACAACCTGCTGAGATAGAGCGAATCAAGGAGATTTGTAAAACCTATAATTTACATCTCGTTGAAGATTGTGCACAGTCGCACTTTGCCGAATATAAAGGACGGAGGGTCGGTACTTTCGGGATAGCCGGTACCTTCAGCTTTTATCCGGGAAAAAATCTTGGCGCCTATGGAGATGCCGGTGCAATAATCACAAATGACGATGATCTTGCGAAGATGTCAACGATGTATGCAAACCACGGTGCTCTTAAAAAACATCTTCATGAGATGGAAGGGATTAACAGTCGCATGGATGGGTTACAGGCTGCTATTTTGACGGTAAAATTGCCTCATATCAATGAGTGGAACCAAAAAAGGTACACTAATGCACTTTTATATAGCGAGCGATTGAAAGACTGCAAGGAAATACATATTCCCGGGCTGCGGCCTAACTCGACCCATATCTTTCATCTTTATGTGATAAGGACGGAAAGGAGGGAAGAACTTCAGAGTTACCTCAATGATTACGGAATTGAGACAGCTATACACTATCCAACATCACTGCCGTTTCTTAAGGCGTACGCATATCTGGGTCACTGCCCGGATGACTTTCCGGTGGCGTATAGGTATCAAAAGGAGATACTGTCGCTGCCGATGTATCCTGAGTTATCCGAAGATATGATCGATTACGTTACAACTAAAATCAGAGAATTTTTTAAATAATTAATATAACAGTAATGGATTTTCGACAGTCAGATATAGAAAATGAGGAATTTTTTTGGTAATTAATATTCTCGGTTCTGGATGTCAAAGTTGATTCGGGATGAGTTGGATGCCGAGATTGATGAAGTAATAGAATATCATTGTGACAGAATTTTCAACAGCATTGTAATATATTACACATGACGGTTATGGAAAAAAATCATGAAATAATAATCAGACCTAAAACAGGCTGGGCGGCTGTAAACCTTAAAGAGATATGGGCATTCAGGGATCTCCTGTATTTCCTTGCATGGAGAGATGTAAAGGTTAAGTATAAACAAGCTGCATTAGGCGCTGCATGGGCAATTCTTCAGCCATTTCTTACAATGATAATCTTTTTAGTCAATTAAGTAGCTCTATAAAATGTATACACTTCAAAAACAATTAGAAAATTATTTTAACCTTAATTGCTTCATATTACCAAAACATGAAAGGTAGAATCTATGAATTATCTTAATGCCGTATTTTGGGATTATCCGCAGTTTACGGATAAAAGTAATATTGAAAAATACATTCGGGAAAATAAGGATTCAGCCTCATACTTATGGGTTTTACGGAGGTTTCTGGAACATGGTAGAGTAGTTGATACAATAAATTTTGTGCTATAGTAAGCAGAATAGAGCCGAAAGATTTTATTGATTTTTACATTATTCAAAAGACATTTCCCCAGTACAACCTCGAACAAATATACAACGATGCTAGAAAAAAAGAAGCCATTTTCGATGACCCGCCGACAGCGGCATTCCAGATAGAAGAGTCGATAGTTTTTTTAAGAGAAAATCAAGCTATTTTCCCTACCATGTTAAAAGATTTTGATTTGCATGATTTTTTTGAATTTTATGGCGGAATTACCAAATGGCTATATGGAATTATGGACATTTGAACCCTCTAAGATTTCTCGTATGGTTTATCGCCAGATAAAGCAACAACTGTAAATACTATTTTTAAGCCTGTTAGTAAGTATCTTGAAAGTTTAGATGCGAGTTTTTAAAAAACTGTTAATGATCAAGAAGCTGCCTTTTTTAGCGGTGCAGAAGGTTTCCGAATTTAGACACCCATATAATATCCGCAGGCATGCAACAAATGAGTCAGGTATTGTCATATTTCATCTGCATTGAAATGTTATATAGAATATATTATAATTACAGTGAAATATATTTTAGATGTTTAAATTTATGGAAAGAGAAAAAATAAGGGAATTAATAACAGCACATACCCGGACATTTCTTGCCAGAAAGGACCTTGTCAGTCGCGAGCTGCAGAGAGAGATATCGCGTCTCCTTCCGCAAAGGGAAATAGTCCTTATCAGCGGGGTGAGGAGAAGCGGGAAATCCTCGCTCATGCGGCTCATATGCGATGATATCATAATAAAAGAGGCTGTTACTGCATCAAACATACTTTATGTCAATTTTGAAGACGAGAGATTTGTCGATTTCACGATACGTGATTTTGAGCCGCTGTATGAAGCCTTTCTGGAACTGCAAAGACCAAAGGGTAAGAAGTTTCTCTTTTTTGACGAGATCCAGAATATACCGGGATGGGAAAAGTGGCTGAACAGACTTTATGAGTTCGAGGATTTGAAAATATTTGTCAGCGGCTCGAATGCGGCAATGCTGAGTTCTGATATTTCTACGGCCTTGACCGGCAGGAACAGGCAGGTTGTAAACTGGCCTTTTTCATTCATGGAGTTTCTGTCCCTGAGGGATTGCTCTGTGCGCAGGAATGAGCTTTATTCAAGGGAAAAGCGGTTGGAGATAAAGCATCTGTTTAAGCAATATCTTGAGACAGGAGGGTTTCCCGAGGTTATCAAGAACAATGATCCGACTCTTCTGGAGCAGTATTTCAGGGATATCCTCTACCGGGATATCATCAGCCGGCATTCGATCAAGAATATTAAAGAGATAAGAGAACTGACCCTGTTTCTCGCTGCAAATATTGGGACAGTCCAAAGCTACAAGAATCTGCAGCATCTGGCAGGGCTGAAGAGCATTGCCACGGTAAAGAACTACGTGGAAACGCTTGCAGATGTGTTCCTTTTTTATTTTATAGACATGTTTTCTTTTTCGGTTAAACGTCAGATTTATAATCCGTCCAAGGTTTACTGTGTGGATGCAGCATTGAGCGATTCGATCAGCTTCAGGTTTTCCCGTAACCTCGGACATGCCTATGAAAATATCGTATGCATAGAACTGCTACGCCGGAAGGGTGAAATCTATTACTGGAAATCGAAGAAGGGAAAAGAAGTAGATTTTATCGTAAAGGAAGGAATGAAAATTACTCACGCAATTCAGGTTTGTTTCTCTCTGTCCGACAAGAAAGTGATAGACAGAGAAATTCAGGCATTAATAGATGTAAAAAATGAATTAAATCCTAAGCATCTTCTTATTTTAACCGAGGATGAAGATGGCACAAAGACTGTGGGCGGTGCTGAGATCAGTATAGTTCCTGTCTGGAAATGGCTTATTCCAGAATGGAAAGTGGCTGGAAATCGTTTTGAAATTCGATTGGCTTAGTGAGTGACAGCAGGATTGATGAAAACTTATAAAAAATTCTTAATGTTAAGGAAGCTGCCTTCTATAATACTGCAAAAAGTTTCTGAACTGAAGCACCCTTCCAATATTCGCAGGAATTACAGAAAGTTTCTGGAGTCAGGCAAGACAGCGATAACCGGGGATCTCCCTTACAGCCTGGATGTAGTAAACAAGCAGTTTGTCGAGGCAGGTTATTTGCCGAATGATTACCGCGTGGATAAGGCTTAGGGCCAAGGCTGATACGCCTTGGCACAGAAAGATTTATTAATGATAGAAAACCCGATAAACCAATAATTGCAGAAATTAAGAAAGATAATACAGCATCCGTGAAGGCATTCCAGAAGGCAGGCTTTAAAGAAGGTCATATAACTTTTGTCTATAGCGTATGAATAATAATTTTAGAATAGGTGACTGTCTGGTCGGAGCCGGACAGCCTCCCTTTGTCATTGCCGAGATGTCGGGAAACCATAACGGTTCCCTTGAGAGGGCGTTAACCATAGCGGAAGCTGCTGCAAAAAGCGGAGTTCATACCATAAAATTGCAGACTTACACTGCCGACACGATTACGAGGCAAGGAGAGTGTGAGAAATTAAATGTTATAATAGAATCAATAACCGAAGGAGGTGTTAGATGCCTAAAATAGTAACAGAGGTTCCAGAAAAAATCTATAGAAATATCAATGAAGAAGTGAAGTGTGGTATCTTCGCGGATACATCATCGGCGGTTATTTCTGCACTTAAAAAAGCTTATGCCCAAAAAAGCAGGACATATCTCAGGTGGTTGATGAAAAAAGAAGGCTTAACAGAAACCGAAATGCTCGAGGATTAAGGGTAAAAATATGGAAATCATAAGTTTTAAAGAAATTGAAAAGAAAATCATCGAGTTAAGAGGACAAAAAGTTATTCTTGACAGCGAT
>JACQXD010000168.1:3044-4046 GCA_016208875.1 Nitrospirota bacterium | reverse complement strand
AAAACAGAAGGTATTAAGATATTCAAAAAACATGGCTATATTGTGATTACCCTTTATCTCGAAGAAAATTATGTAGCTCAAAAAATGGATATAGACTTTTTAGAAAACATCTCAATAATTATTGCAGATTCTTTGGCTATGAAGAAACTTATAGGGAAGGAGCATTTTATAACAAGGGCTATCGAGGAAACAGGAGAGGGAGTAATGATTGCAAACAGAGATGGAATTATCGAGTACATAAACCCTGCGTTTGAGGGGATAACAGGATATCATAAAGATGAGATCATAGGCAAAAACTTTTTTACAGGGATATATTCAGGGGAGATTGCAGACAACATATCGAAGATGATAAATAAGGATAAGAATATGTGGTCAGGGGTATTAAAGAATAAGACGAAGGATGGTGCAGAGTATCACGAACATCTATCCGTGATTCCCATTACGAATGGAAAAGGCGAAATTATAAGATTTGTCTCTATAAGCAAGGATATAACAAAAGAGAAGGCATTAGAAGAGCAACTGATGCAGGCACAGAGAATGGAGGTTATAGGAAGGCTTGCAGGCGGGATAGCACACGATTTTAATAATTATATGAGTGCCATCATCGGGCACGGCGAGCTTGCACTGGATAAGCTTGGAGATGAAGATCCTGCAAGGAAGAACATAGAGATTATGGTCAGTGCTGCCAACATGGCGGCGATATTGACAAAACAGCTTCTTGCCTTTAGCAGGAAACAGGTAATAAGCCCTGTTGTGTTAAACCTGAATAAAATTATTGAAGATATGGGTAAGATGCTTGGCCGTCTAATCGGTGAGAATATCGAGCTTGAGACTATAACGGATCCCGATCTCTGGAATGTAAAGATTGATATAGGTCAGATCGAACAGGTGGTCATGAACATCGTGTTAAACGCGAAAGACGCAATGCCTGAGGGTGGAAAACTGAAAATAGAGACTGCAAATGTCATCTTTGATGAGGAGTATTCAAAGACACATTTAGAT
>JACQXD010000168.1:0-3002 GCA_016208875.1 Nitrospirota bacterium | reverse complement strand
ATTTTCGAACCATTCTTTACAACGAAAGAGATAGGTAAGGGGACAGGTCTTGGTCTTTCAACAGTTTACGGAATAATTAAGCAGAACAATGGACATATCTTTGTCTATAGCGAACCCGGTCGTGGGACTACATTTAAGGTATACCTGCCCCGTGTTAGGGAAGATGTGGAGAAGAAACTTGAGATTACAGGTGAAAAGCCTCGTGGTTTTGAGACTATCCTTATAGTTGAGGATCAGGGCACTGTGAGGCAGCTTGCAGCAGAGACTTTATCAGGTCTTGGCTATACTGTGATGGAGGCAAAAGAAGGTCTTGATGCACTTGAGTTATGCAAAAGATACCATGGGAAGATACATCTCCTTTTGACCGATGTGGTAATGCCAAAAATGGGAGGCCCTGAGCTTGCTGAAAAGATAAAGGGACAACATCCCGAAGTAAAGGTAATATATATGTCAGGTTATACAGAAAATGCAATTGCCCATGAAGGGATTTTAGATAAAGGGATCAATTTTATATCAAAGCCATTTACAGTCTCTAAGCTTGCTGAGTTAGTGAGAAGGATATTGGATACATGACGGTTCTATCTATTGAGTTTTGAATCTCCCTTCATTCATAAATAATATCCTCTCTGCGAGTCGCTCTGCCTGAAGGGTATTGTGTGTTGTCAGAATAATCGTGGTCATTTTTTGTTGTTTCATCTTTAATATAATGTCTTCCACGATCTCTGTATTTTCTTTGTCTATGGATGTAGTCGGCTCATCGAGAAATATAATATCGGGTTCTATGACCATTGCCCTTGCAATTCCGAGACGCTGTGTTTCTCCACTCGAAAGGGCAAGGGCATTATGGTCCTTTTTGTGAGCGAGTCCGACAAAATCCAGCATCTTATTAGCCCTCTCCTCTATATCTTCTTTTTTCATCCCTCTTATTTTTAAGCCATAGACAACATTTTTAAAGACTGTCGTATTAAAAACCCCTACTTTCGGTAAAACAAGGGTTATCCTACGTCTGAGTTCAATGTCCTTTCGAAGATAATTGCCTCCTGAAGAGCCGCCCCCTTTTAATTCCCCCCTCATTAAGGGGCACACTTCCCTTGATTTCCCCCTTATTAAGGGGGGACTGAGGGGGGTGTCGTCTGAGAAATAATTAACCTCACCTTTGTCGGGATTCTCAAGAAGGGCGCATATTCTTAAAAAGGTTGACTTGCCCGAACCGTTAGGACCCATAATAGCGTATGTTCCGCCGGAGTCGAACGAAAAAGAGCAGCCATTGAGAACTAAACTTCCGTTATAGCTTTTCGAGATATTGGATACACTTAATCTCAGACCCATCTATTTGCTTGAACCATTCCTTTTCTCTGAACTAAATGAAGAACTAAGTTTATAGTCAGCGAAATAATCAAGAGTATTATTCCGAGTGCGAGGGCAAGTTCGAAATTCCCTTTATCGGTTTCAAGGGCAATGGTTGTTGTCATGACCCTTGTATAACCGGCGATATTCCCGCCGACAATGAGTATCGCACCAACCTCGGCCATAACCCTTCCGAAAGCAGCAATTACGCCTGACATTATCCCATACCTTGCCTCTCTAATTATAGTGATTGCAACTTGAAATGGTGTTGCACCGAGAGTTAGAGAAGCCTGTTTTATGATCGGGTCAACACTAATGATAGCCGAATGGCAAAGCGATACCACAATTGGGAATGCGAGGATCGTCTGTGCTGTAATCATAGCTGACGGGGTATAGAGCATGCCCAGAATACCCAACGGCCCGCTCCTCGATAATATAAGATAAAGAAAAAGACCGACTACAACCGGAGGAAGACCCATGAAGGTGTTCATTAGAATAACAAATGTATTTTTTAGCGAGAATCTCTTAAGTCCAAGAAATGCACCGATAGGCAATCCAAGAGAAGTTGCTATCAAGAGGGCAAGACCGGAGACATCCAGGGACAAAAGTATTATGCCCAACAGTTCTTTGTCGAGATTGAATATTAGAAATAGTGCCTTTTTAAAACCTTCGATTATTGGATACATAAAATCAGGATACATGATGCACGATGCATGATGCATGCTTTTTTATCGTGAATCGTGTATCCTGCATTTGTATCTTTTCTCTATCGTGCATCTTGCATCGTGTATCCTGCATCATCTCTATTTTGCATTCGGTATAAATAACTGATTTTCATTCTTATCTTTGAAAGATGCGATTGCGTCCTGTCCTTCTTTTGAAATAATCCAGTTGATGAATTGCATTACCTCTTTATATTTTACATGCTTGTGCCTTTCAGGATTTACAGCCATCACTCCATATTGATTGAACATAATAGGATCGCCTTCGAGAACTATTATCATTTCAAGTTTATCCTTATCCTTTGTTGCAAGCCATGTTCCCCTGTCCGTAAGAGTGTAAGCACGTTTTTCATTTGCAATCCTTTGAGTCTTTTCCATCCCCTGTCCGACTTCCATATACCATAAGAACCATTCGCTTGATTTTGGGTCTATGCCGGTCTTTTTCCATATCGAAAGCTCTTTCGTATGCGTTCCCGATTTATCGCCCCTCGATATAAAAGGGTAAGCACTTACCGCAATCTTACGGAATGCCTCGGCAGCAGATTTCGTCCCATTTATCTTTATCGGATCATTCGAAGGACCGATTATTATGAAATCGTTATACATCACGTCATGCCGCTCAACGAAATATCCTTCCTCGACAGCCTTTAATTCCTGCTCTTTGGCGTGGACAATGACTACATCCGCATCTCCTCTTTTGCCTATCTCGATAGCAGCGCCTGTTCCCGCTGCAATCACATCCACTTTTATCACCGTCTTTTTCTCGAATATCGGCAGGATATAATCGAATAATCCGGAATTCTGTGTGCTTGTAGTCGATGCACACCGGATCCGTGTCTCGGCATCGGGTTGTGATATTGTAAATTGAAGCACGAGAAATGCTAATGCGATAATTCTAAGCATTATTTTTTTTTTTTTTTTTTATAATTAAAT
>JACQXD010000167.1 GCA_016208875.1 Nitrospirota bacterium | reverse complement strand
TACACGATACAAAAAAGATGCACGATGCAGGATACACGATACACGATAAAGAAAATCATACATCGTGCATCATGAATCGTGAATCATGCATCGTGAGTCATGCATCATGTATCATGTATCTTGCATCGTTATTTTCCGCCATTCTTGCGATGAAGACAAAATAGACTGCATTCACATTGCCGCTGATAATCGTTCTTCATGAATTAATGTTTTTTAGCGATTCACGATTCACGATTCACGATTCACGATTTAAGAAAAGGGTTTTATTCCTAATTCCATTTCTACTTACAATGCTGATCATTCCTTTAAGCTTTATTGGTCCGGAACTTAATATATATAAACCCGAAATAAGTATAGGAGAAGAAATAAGGCAAGGTCAACTAAAAGAGGCAACTATACTCTCAAGGCATGCATATAGTTTAACTCAATTCAGAATATTAGTTACTTACATCAGACTGTTATTTTTTCCAATAAACCTAAATATTAATTATGACTACCCGATTTTCAGTTCATTTTTAAATCCAGAAGTATTTTTAGCTTTTATGTTTCTTCTCATTTTTTTTGCTTTTGGTATTTATCTTTTTTATGCATCACGTGTTACGCATTGCGCATTACGGTTAGTCGCCTTCGGTATCTTCTGGTTTTTCGTAACCCTCTCCGTAGAATCATCCGTTATTCCAATAAAAGACGTGATCTTCGAACACAGGCTTTATCTACCTTCTGTTGGTTTAATCATAGCCTTTAGCACCGGTTTATTCCTTACCTTACAGCGGGTTATTAGTACGACAGTGCGACAGAACGACAGAACGACAGAATGGGGCAGTAGTTTTTCTTTTCCCCCTATCGACCTGCCGCTCTATTGCGCTGTCGCTCTAATTATTTTTCTTTCAATTACCACTTACCAGAGGAATGTCATCTGGCAGGACAGGGTAAGTCTATGGAAAGACGTGGTATATAAAAGTCCCAATAATGCCAAAGGGCATAATAATCTTGGCGTCGCTATCTACTTGGCTAAAGGCTTGCTTGATGAAGCAATAAAGCATTATCAGATAGCCTTAAAAATAAAACCTGATTACCCGGAAGCCCATTATAATTTAGGCAATGTATATCGTAATAAAGGGTGGCTCGATAAGGCCATTGAGCATTACCAGATTGCTATAAGATTAAAACCGGATTATCCGGAAACCCACAATAATCTTGGTATTGCTTACTCTCAGAAAAACCGGACCGATAAAGCAATAGAACATTATCAGATTGCTATAAGATTAAGACCGGATTATCCGGAAGCCTACTATAATCTTGGTATCCTGTATAAAAACAACGGGATGCTTGATGAGGCTATAACCTGTCTTCAAATCGCTATAAGATTAAAACCGGATTATTCCGAAGCTTACTATTATCTTGGCGAGGCCTATTATGCTAAAGGATGGAATGATAAGGCAATGGAATATTACAATATTGCCAGAAGATTGAAAGCCGACCAGAAGTAGAGTGAGGGGATTGCTAACCATCCCCTCACCCAAAAAATCTAATTCCCCATATCGTGAGGAATTATAACTTGAGTTGTGACTGCTGTTGATTTATTGCCTGCATTGTCCGTAGCTGCTGCAGTAATATTATAGGTCCGTCCATCCTCATCTGTCCCTTCTCTCCATGCCTCAAGCTGTATGGTACTCCCGAACCCGGGAACCGTCATATTGTATATTCCATATTCGTCGGTAACTTTAATCTCGACGGATTCTATTCCGGATATATTATCGGTTGCAGAACCATCAATCGTTACGTCCACCATCTTATGATTGGGCGGCCAGAGGGTATATTGTCCCATTGCTGCCGGTAACATATATATTTCCCTCAGAATCTATTGTTATTGCAGAGGCAGGTGCTGCTATATTCCAAATTTTATAATTAATACACCCTGCGGTCTCTGCCGCAGGTCATTATAAAAAGACCCACAGGGTAAACGCCCTGTGGTGTCGCAATGACTTTATTTACTCCCGTTTATCATCTATTTTTCTCCTCTTTAACAATTTTTTATGTTCCTGAGACCCATCCCTTCAAGGCGGAACACCGGAAGAAATACATGGGTCTTTATTATTTGGAGGGATCAAAATTCCCTCCAGAGATTGATGCTGATTTTTTGAAAAGAAATTCTTCTAAAAAGAGGACTGACTGCAATATTGAGGCCAGATTAATTAACACAAACGAAAAAACAATAATTTCTTTCCCCAAAGTTTATCCCCTCTTATTAAGACATGTAATGTTTTAACACACCGGGGAAAATTTGTGTCAATATGTCAAGATAATTTTCATTTCTTTACCTGTGTCATTTAGCATGAACACTATGCCTTTTATGGAACAAACGTTTCGGATTCTTCTTTGAGAAGGAAATTGAAAAGATACTTAACCTCAGTGGCAAGATAAAGTGGGAAGCCGATCTTGAGAAAATGAGAAAGGGCAGGATTGGTTATCGTTTTTTTGTTACGTCTTTGCACCTGCAAAAAAGTCTTTGATCTTTTCCTTGAAACCCTTTGCTATCTCATCGCCGTTTATCGCTGCAAATTCTTCAAGCAGTTCTTTCTGTCTCGGTGTAAGATTCTTAGGCACTTCTACGTTGACTATTACGATCTGATCACCCCTCGGATGACCTCCGAGACGCGGCATCCCTTTGCCTCTTATATGAAATGATTTCCCCGAAGACGTACCCGCAGGTATTTTAAGTTTTGTGACACCATCGAGTGTGGGTATTTCGACTTCGGCTCCTAATGCAGCCTGTGGAAAGGAAATAGGCACCTTGCAGTACAAGTCCATCCCCTCCCTCTGAAAAAACTGATGCTCCTCGACATTAATGAAGATATAGAGATCGCCGGGGGGACCGCCGTATGTCCCGAGTTCACCTTCTCCGGACATCCTGAGTCTTGAACCTATATCAACACCGGCAGGTATTTTAACGCTTACCTGTCTGTGTTTTTTATTCTTGCCTATACCCTTACACGTTTTGCAGGGATCGGTAATAATCTTACCTTCGCCATGACACTTACCGCATGTTTTGGAGACACTGAAAAATCCCTGTTGGAACCTTACCTGTCCGGCACCCTTGCAATTTGAACATGTTACCGGACCCTTGCCCGGTGCAGCGCCGGTTCCTTTACAATCCGTACAGTTTTCCCACCTCGGCACCTCAATTATCTTTTCCACGCCAAAGGCTGCGTCCATAAGTGTTATGTTAAGATCATATCTTAGGTCATCACCCTTTGTAGGACGCTCCCTCCGTCGTCCACCGAATGTTCCGAAGAAATCTCCAAAAACATCTTCAAATATGTCGCCGAAACCTGCGCCAAAAGGACTATATCCGGCACCAACGCCTTCGGCGCTTCCGAACCTGTCATAGTTTGCCCTTTTATTCGGGTCTGACAATACAGAGTATGCCTCGTTTATCTCCTTAAATTTTTCCTCGGACTCTTTGTTATCCGGGTTTCTGTCAGGATGATATTTGAGGGCAAGCTGTCTGAATGCCTTTTTTAGGTCGGCCTCGGACGCATCTCTGGGTACGCCAAGTGTTTCGTAGTAATCTTTCATAATTCAGTGTCAGTGTTCCGTGTCCGTGTCAGTAAAACGTGTCGGTGATCAGCGATAGTTTTTCTACTTACTGACACTGTCACTATTCACTGACACTTGTGATTTATTTTTTATCCTTATCTACATCCTCGAACTCTGCCTCGACAACGTCTTCTTCTCCCGGCTTCTTTGCGCCCTTTGTGTCTGTACCTGCACCGGCCTGTTTAGCACCGGCTTCCTTATAGACATGTTCTGCAATTTTGTGCGATGCCTGCATAAGTCTTTCGACAGAGGATTTTATCTCAGAGGCATCCGTACTTGTTTCCTTTGCCTTCTTGCATTTCTCGAGTTCTGCCTCGACGTCCTTCTTCTCGGATTCCGTTAATTTGTCTCCATATTCACGAAGTGATTTTTCTACGCTGTAAATGATGGTATCTGCCTCGTTCCTCGCCTCTGCGAGCTGCTTTCTCTTCCTGTCATCTTCTGCATGCGACTCTGCATCTCTCATCATCCTCTTTACCTCATCGTCTGCGAGACCGCTCGAAGCGGTAATCCTTATAGACTGTTCTTTCCCTGTACCGAGGTCCTTGGCCGATACATGCAGTATACCGTTTGCGTCAATATCGAATGTCACCTCTATCTGCGGAATGCCCCTCGGGGCCGGTGGGATACCTATCAATTCAAAATTTCCGAGCAATCTGTTATCCGAGGCCATTTCCCTCTCGCCCTGACATATCTTGATGGTAACGGCAGGCTGATTATCCGCTGCCGTTGAGAATACCTGGCCTTTCTTTGTCGGAATAGTCGTATTCCTTTCTATTATCTTTGTGAATATTCCGCCGAGTGTTTCTATGCCGAGAGAAAGGGGAGTAACGTCGAGCAAAAGAACTTCCTTGACCTCTCCCTTAAGTACGGCACCCTGTATTGCGGCACCAACGGCAACAACCTCATCGGGGTTGACCGTTTTATTGGGTTCCTTACCGAAGAAGCCCTGTACTGTTTGCGTGACCTTTGGGGTCCTTGTCTGACCTCCGACTAAAAGGACTTCATCTATATTTGATGGAGAAAGATTTGCGTCGCCAAGGGCATTTTTGCACGGCCCGGTCGTTTTTTCGATAAGATCTCCTACAAGCTGTTCCAGTTTTGCCCTCGATAGTTTCATAAGAAGGTGTTTGGGTCCGGTTGCATCTGCTGTGACGAATGGAAGGTTTATCTCCGTTTCCATTGCAGTCGAAAGTTCGATCTTTGCCCTTTCCGCAGCCTCCTTAAGTCTCTGCAACGCCATCTTGTCTTTCTTGAGATCTATCCCCTGATCCTTTTTAAACTCATCGACCATCCAGTCAATGATCCTCAGATCAAAATCATCTCCGCCGAGATACGTATCCCCATTCGTGGACTTTACCTCTATTACACCCTCGCCGATTTCGAGTACCGATATATCGAATGTACCGCCGCCCAGATCATAGACAACTATCTTTTCCTCCTTTTTCTTATCCATACCGTAAGCAAGGGACGCGGCTGTAGGCTCATTGATTATCCTGAGTACATTAAGGCCTGCAATCTTTCCCGCATCCTTTGTGGCCTGACGCTGGCTGTCGTCAAAATAGGCAGGCACTGTTATTACTGCGTCGGTAACGGGTTCTCCGAGATAGTCTTCGGCGGCCTGTTTTAGTTTCTGTATTATCATAGCCGATATCTCCGGCGGAGAATAACGCTTACCCCTTATTTCGACATGGGCGTCCCCATTCGGAGCCTCTGCAATCTTATATGGAAGGCGTTTCTTTGCATGTTCAACTTCCGGCGCGTTATATTTCCTTCCCATCAACCTCTTTATGGAAAATATCGTATTCTCCGGGTTTGTTATCGCCTGTCTCTTTGCTATCTGACCTACGAGCCTTTCTCCTTTTTCAGTGAATGCAACAACGGAAGGCGTTGTCCTCATACCCTCCTGATTTGGGATTACAACCGTCTCTCCGGCCTGAACGACTGCAACAACGGAATTCGTTGTGCCGAGATCTATACCAATTGCCTTAGCCATTTTTATTATTCCTCCTCTATAACTTTTTCTATTTCTTTGTCAGTGCCGGTGTTTTGTGTCAGTGCTTCTTTACTGACACTGTCACCGTTCACTGTCTTTTTCGATACCGCAACAAGTGACGCCCTTAATACCTTATCTTTGAACATATAACCTTTTCTATATTCCTCCACAACCGTATTAGCTTCAACATCATCCCGCTCAACCTGAGTCATAGCATGATGCAGGCTCGGGTCAAATGCCTTTTCAACCGCTTCGATAGGTTTAAGTCCGAACCTATCGAGAACCTTGATAAATTCCCTAAGTGTTATCTCAACGCCCTGAACAAGCCCTGTCAGAGCAGGTTTATCTCCGACCGATAAATCATTAGACGAATGTTTCATGGCCATCTCGAGATTGTCAATCACTGGCAGCAGATCATAAAGCAGTGATTCGGTGCCGTATTTTAGAAGTTCTTCTTTGTCTTTCAGTATCCTTTTTTTATAATTCTCAAATTCGGCATATAGTCTGAGATATTTATCTTTCTGTTCCTGAAGTTCAGTCTCAATGCCGGTTTTTGCAGGCTCGTCAAAGACCTCAGGGGACTTCTCTATAGGTTCTGCTGTGATCTCCTCTGTGCTGGATTCCTGAACGAAAGAATTATTATCGCTGCTGTTTTTTTCCATTTTTATTTTCCTCCTCGCTCTCCTTTGCGAGTTAGCCGATGTAATCATCATCTATTACCCGAAACTATCCCTGTTAAGAACCTGGCTGCTATATCGACCATAGCGATCGTTTTTGAATAATCCATCCTTGTAGGGCCGATTATCCCAACGCTACCGATAGGTTTATTCCCCTCTTTATAAGTCGACGCTACGACGCTGAATTTCTTCATCTCAACAGCAGAATTCTCCGAACCGATTATAATCTGTATCCCTTCGGATTTCGAGAGTTTATCAAGCAGCTTTATAATCAGGTGTTTGTCCTCTATTGCCTTTGAGATCTCTTTTATCCTCTCTATATCCGAAAAGTCCGGCAGTCCCAATACCTCCGAGAACCCGGAAATAAATATATCACCGTACTGAAAAGAGAGCGCCTCCCTGCATATCCTTATCGCCCTCGATATAAGCGTATCACATAATATCTTTTCTTCCGCCATCTCTCTGATTATCCTTAAGCGAATATCTTCGAGGGTACTGCCGTAAAACTCCGAATTCAGATATGATGATATCCTGTTGAGGTCTCTCTGAGACAGTTCGAAATCCACATCAACAATTTTGTTTTTCACCAATCCTTCATCCGTAAGGAGTATTGTAACAACCTGATTCCCCCTGTACTTCATCAGTTTAATCCTGTTAAATGTCGCTATCCCGGCCTTGGGAGAAAGGGCTACGCCGAGATAATGAGAAAAATTAGAAAGTCTTCTGGTCGTTTCGCTCAGCAGAATATCTATATCATTTTTGATGGACTCCAGTTCTCGCGTCAGTTCATAAACAAATGTCCTATTATCGGCTTGGTATTCCTCGGAGCACAAGAAATCGACATAAAATCTGTATCCCTTATCCGTTGGGACTCTCCCTGCGGACGTATGAGGCTGACTGAGAAAACCCATCTCCTCGAGATCCGACATTATATTTCTGATCGTTGCAGGCGAAAGGCTAAAGGCATATTTTTTCGTAATAAACCTCGATCCCACGGGATCAGGGCTATTTATGTAACTCTGGACGACCGCACAGAGTATTTTTTTGTCTCTTTCGTCAATCATATTCAGTCACAGTATGTTTAGCACTCTCAATATCAGAGTGCTAATAATTTACCAATAAACAGGTTATTGTGTCAAGTCTTCAAAGTGGATTTATCTTCCGATCAAAACGACCGTACTTCTTGGGTTTGCAAGATAATGGTCGTCGGGATCGAGTAGTATTTCGCTGCCGCCGGCGAGAAAATCGTCTCCACTTTTAAGGCTTGTGTCAATAACCCTGTTCCATCTTTTATCCTTAACTTGAGGAAGTTTAATCAACTGCACATTAAAATCCGCATTCAGGATAATAAATAGATGATAATCTCCAATCTCCGATTTCTCTTCGCCGCCATCGAGCTGACAGCATAATATCCTGAGTTCGGGATTATCCCATTGGGGCTTTCCGAGGTCGTTGCCATACCATGTGATATCCGGGACATTGTCCGCATCCAGATCCCTGCCTAAAAAAACTTCCTCCTCTGCAGAATGGTATATTTTTTTATAAATGCAATCGCCTTCCTGAAAAACTCAAGGATATCGGAGTTCTGTCTTATATATTCCCAGTTGAACCAGCTTATCTCATTATCCTGACAATATGCATTATGAAGTTCCCGAACAAGGGTTTTGAATTCGTTGACCTGACATCCCGAATGACTTTTTGTGCTGTATGAAGATTCGGGTGCAAAGAATCCTATGGTGTTATATCCCCTGCTCTCATATCATTCATAAACTATTACTGAGATAGGCAGGATATAGTACCTTCGCTCATTCTCGGTCTTCGACCTCCGAGGTTTTTGCCTTTTGATATTGGAATATTAATTGACTATCGGCAAAAAAATCCGCTCTGATACTATATCCTGCCTATGAATTGGTGTGGGCGAATTCTCCTTATTGGGAAAAAAATGCATGGAGATGTTAGAATCCTGCATATGGCGTACAAGAGTATAAAAAACTGGCCTGAAGAGGAAAGACCGAGGGAGAGACTGCTGAAACTCGGTGTGGAGAGCCTGTCGAATGCCCAGCTCCTGGCCATAATATTAAGGATAGGCGGGGGAGGAAAAAGCGCGATCGACCTTGCTATGGAAATGCTGGATTCGTTTAAAAACCTGAAAGATATGGACAGTGCCTCGATAAAAGAATTTACAGCGCTTAAAGGGATGGGGGTTGCAAAGGCCTCGCAGGTAAAGGCTGCATTTGAACTCGGCAGAAGGCTTTTTAGAGAGCCTGATAAGAAAGGCCCCGTATTTTCTTCAAGCATGGACGTCTACTCTTATTATCATCCTGTGGTAAAGGATATGAAGAAAGAGGTATTGTTCTGTGCAATGCTCGATGCAAAAAACAGGATATTCAGGGACTGCAGGATTTCCGAGGGGACGCTGACTAATTCTTTCATACATCCACGGGAGGCATTCAGTAATGCGATACGGGAGTCTGCTGCAGCCGTTATATTTATTCACAACCATCCGAGCGGCGATCCTACGCCAAGTCGCGAAGACATCTCTATAACGGAAAGACTTATACATACGGGTGAGATTATAGGCATAAAAGTTCTCGATCATGTAATAATAGGGAACAGTAAACATATAAGTATAATGGACGGCGGATATATTAAACAAAATCAAAATGCAAAATCAAAAAGTGTCAGTGATTAGTGTCTGTGTCAGTATGATTCGACAGGCTCACCATGACTGTCATCCTGAGCCTTCGGCGTGAGCTCAGTCGAACGCTTGTCGAAGGGTGACACTGTAAACTGACACTGACACTTTTAAATAATTAAGGGGGTTTTTAATGCCGAAGATAAAGAGGGCGATCATAAGCGTGTCGGACAAGAAGGGAATAGTCGAGTTTGCAAAGGCACTCAGTTCATTAGGAGTGGAAATACTTTCGACCGGAGGAACCGCAAAGACGTTACGGGGTGCGGGTGTTCCCGTTAAGGAGGTGTCCGATTATACGGGTTTTCCCGAGATGCTCGACGGAAGGCTTAAGACGCTTCACCCGAAAGTGCACGGCGGTCTACTTTCAAGAAGAGACAACCCAAAAGATATGGAAGACATAAAAGAATACGGTATTGAACTGATAGATATGGTTGTTGTAAATTTATACCCATTCGAGCAGACCATAGCCAAGCCGGATGTTACATTTGCCGAGGCAATCGAAAACATTGACATAGGGGGCCCAACAATGTTGCGTTCTGCTTCGAAGAACTTCAAGGATGTTGCCGTGGTAACAGACTATAATGACTACGACAATATCGTCAAAGAAATGAAGGGTAATAAGGGAGACCTCGGCTATAAGACGAGGCTTGAACTTGCAGGGAAGGTCTTCAGGCTGACATCCAGATATGACAATGCGATTGCGGATTACCTTGCAAGGGTTTCAGGAGATAATTAAAGAGAATGAAGGTACTTGTTATCGGCTGCGGCGGCAGAGAGCATGCTATTGTCTGGAGGCGTAATTGCGGCACAGACCGTCGATGAAGCGATTGCCGGATTAAAGCTGATAATGAAAGATAGGGCATTTGGGGATGCAGGAAACAGGGTAATAGTTGAGGAATGCCTTGACGGTGAAGAGGCATCTTTTATGGCTTTTACGGATGGAAAAACAATACTCCCGATGGTAAGTTCTCAGGACCACAAGAGGGTATTTGACGGCGACAAAGGGTCCAACACGGGTGGGATGGGTGCGTACAGCCCTGCACCGGTCATAACGGAGGATCTCGAGTCTCTGATAATGGAAAAGGTCATGCGCCCCGTAATCAGAGGGTTACAGGCAGAAGGCATAAAATATAAGGGGATACTTTATGCAGGCCTTATGATAAAGGATAACCGTCCCTATGTCCTTGAGTTCAATTGCAGGCTCGGAGACCCGGAGACCCAGCCCGTACTTTTACGGCTTAAGACCGATCTCGCATCTATTGCCCTTGCAGTAACGGATGAAAGATTGTCGGAGATAAATCTTGAATGGAAACCGGAGGCCTCAGTATGTATTGTAGCCGCATCAAAAGGTTATCCGGGTGCATATGAAAAAGGCAGGATCATAAAAGGGCTGGAAGACATCAAAAAAATGGATGACGTTATTGTATTCCATGCGGGGACTTCGTTCGATAACAACAAATTTGTGACATCGGGCGGAAGGGTGCTTGGTGTAACGGCGATTGGTAAAGATATAAAGGACGCAAGGGATAAGGCATATAAGGCCATAGAAAAAATTCATTTTAGCGGGATGCATTACAGAAAGGATATTGCCGACAGGGCAATAAAAAGAAAAGAGTAAATGGAATAATTACCAATATCTAATCTTTCCAGTATCTATATGCACAAATTTAGGATAGTAGCCTACGCCGCCTGCTCTGAAGGTCTTCGCAATACGGCAGAGTTCACCGTTGCTGATACCGGGTATTTCAAAGTCTATGGCAAGCCCCTCAAGATGGAGGCTGTCTATGCCGACCTTCCTTCCGAGACTCCTCAGATATTCGTTATACTCAAACGAGCGGTATCCTGAAATTATCTTTACCTGCCTATCTTTTCCGATGACATCCTTTATGTTGCAGAGCAGGTCTAAGGTTTTGACATCGATTGCCCTAACTTCATTCGTATAATGATCCCTTAATAAATAATTAATCTCATTTAGTGCATCATGGTTATAAATACCCGAGGTATAATATCTGATATTTATACCCTCGCCCGTATGGGTATTGTACAAATTAAGAATTCTTTCATTTTCTGAGGATGCAAGGGCATTCCTAAAGGGTAATATTGCTATACCGGCAGCTATAGTTTTTATAAAACCTCTTCTTGAAATCATAAGATGATACCTCCTCGAAACCGAGATTTTTTCAGGGGGAAATTATCTCTTCCCGAGTTTTAAATAGTACCACCGGATAAGAAAAATCTCAAGGGGAGATCGATGCATTTTGGGGGTAATTACATTTTGAGGGCAAATCCTTGTAAAATTCATGTTACACTATCAGAACGAAAGGAGGAATTATGAAACCAACGGTTTTGATAGTCATGGGCAGCGATTCGGATATACCGATCATGGAAGAGTCAGGGAAGATGTTAGGTGAGTTTGGGATTCCGTTTGAGATGACTATAGCCTCCGCACACCGTTCTCCGGAAAGGGTTGCAAAACTTGCCGGAGAGGCTGAGAAAAACGGGATAGAAGTAATCGTTGCCGGAGCCGGTGCAGCAGCACACCTTGCCGGAGCCGTTGCAGCTTACACGATACTTCCTGTTATAGGTGTTCCGATAAATTCCAGTCCGCTTCAGGGTTTCGAATCCCTTTTGTCGATGGTTCAGATGCCCCCGGGGGTTCCTGTCGCTACTATGGCGGTTGGAAAGGCCGGTGCAAAAAATGCGGCAATCCTCGCAGCAGAGATCATAGGAAGAAGCGATGCAAAGGTTGCAAAAAAACTAAAGATGTATAAAGAAAGAATGGCAGAGGAAATCGAATCGAAGGCAAAGGCATTAAACAAGGGTCAAAGGGTCAAAGAGTCAAAGGGTCAAAGCTCATAGTGAAGGTACATTTAGACTGCTACCCCTGTTTCCTTAAGCAGACAATTATCGCTCTCAGGCTCGGTACAAAAGATGATGTAAAGAGAGAGCACATCCTTAAGCATATAATCAACGATATAGGGGAAATCGATACCTCGAAAACTCCGGCACATACCACAACCTTTCTTCACCGGAATATCCGAAATCTTCTCGGCAAAGACCCCTTTAGAGATATAAAGTCCGAATATAATCAGATCGCCCTGAGACTTTATCCTTCTTTAAAAAAATACGTTGAAAAGGCTCCCGACCCTTTATGGGCGGCATCAAGGCTTGCGATTGCCGGTAATGTTATCGACTTCGGCATATTCTCATCCGTTGATATCGAGGGCACGGTTGAAAGATCATTGGCCGACACAATAACAGTCGATGATTATGCTGCATTTAGGGGTGTAATTCTACAAACTAACGATATCCTTTACCTCCTCGATAATGCAGGCGAGATAGTCTTTGATAAAATTCTTATCGAAACCCTCAACTCTTTTGGGAAAAAAGTAACGGCAGTAGTAAAAGCTGCGGATGTTATTAATGACTCTACAATGAACGATGCTGTTGAAACCCGGCTCACAGGGGTCTGCAAAGTCGTAGATAACGGTTCCGATGCCGTAGGTACAATTCTCGAATGGACATCGGAGGATTTTCAGAAAACCTTCGACAGGGCTCCACTTATTATAAGCAAGGGACAGGGAAACTTTGAAACATTGATCAACTCTAAAAAGGGCATATTCTTCCTCTTTCAGTCCAAATGTGACGTAGTTTCGAAAGAATTGGGACTTTCTAAAGGTTCTATGCTTCTAAAGAAATCCTGATTGCCTATTAAAGCTGGAAAAATCGGATAAGCCTTATCTCCTTCCGCCGCTCCTTCTCTCCCTGAACCCGCCTCTTTCTCTCGAAGTGCCCTGTTCTCTTTGTGCCTGCGGTTTTGCTTCATTTACAACGATATTTCTGTCCATAAAGCTGCTGCCGTTCAGCATGGTTATTGCCTTCTGCGCTTCTGAATCGGAATTCATCTCAACAAAACCAAAACCCCTCGGTCTGCCTGTAACGGCATCCTTTATCAGTTTTGTAGAGGCAACTTCTCCTGCCTTTGAGAAAAGTTCTCTCAGGTCATCCTCCGATGCCTGAAATGCGATATTCCCTACATAGAGTCTTCTACCCATCCTTTTTACGAACCTCCTAAAAATAAAATCCCCAGAGCAAACGCTATGGGTACTGCTTGCATATTCTTTAACTTAATGTCATAAATATACTATTACAATTAGTAAGACTAAATATGCCAGTAATTATAATCTTTGTCAAGTGGAAAATTTCATCCAAAAACAAAGATAGGAAAGATTGATGATAAAATAATGCTAAGGAGGCTTACCGGTTAGTGGAGGAACTAAAAAAGAGGTTGATATTCTCACTGGTTTTTATAACCTTTATCATTACAGTAGGTTCTGCCGGTTATATGCTTATAGAGGGATGGGGCTGCCTGGATTCCTTGTACATGACTATCATAACTATCGCGAGTGTCGGCTATAAGGAAATCCATGAGCTTTCTCCTAACGGGAGAATATTTACAATTATCCTTATAATAAGCGGTGTTGGTACTGTGGCGTATACATTAGCCACAATTGCAAAGATTATCTTAGAGGGAGAACTTCAAGAAATTTTCGGGAGGGAAAGATTGGAAAAGAAGATCAGGGAATTAAAAGACCATTACATTGTCTGCGGTTACGGCAGAATGGGAAAGATAATATGCAGGGAGTTGAAGGAAAAAGATATAAAATTCATCATCGTTGAAAAAAAAATTGAGAACCCCGAAGATAAGGATATTATTATTTTTGAAGGCGATGCTACAAAAGATGATGTTTTGAGAGAAGCGGGGATAGAAAAGGCAAAGGGTTTAATATCGGTGCTGCCTACAGATGCCGAAAATCTATTTGTGGTATTGAGTGCCAGGGAATTGAATCCAAACCTTTTTATCGTTGCACGGGCAGGAGAAGAAGGCTCCGAGCAGAAGTTAATGAGGGCCGGCGCAGATAGGGTCGTCTCACCTTACCATATCGGCGGATTAAGGATTGCCCATACGGTATTAAAGCCTGCGGTTGTGGACTTCATAGAATTTGCTACAAAGAGCGGCAATATCGACCTCCAGATGGAAGAACTAACTGTTCAGGAAGGCTCTAAGCTGTCCGGCCTTACACTCGATGAATGCGGTATCGGAAGAGAGTTAGGCATCATAGTCGTGGCGATTAAAAAGATTACGGGAGATATGAAATTTAATCCAACCTTCAGGACTACCATAAAGGCCGGGGATACACTTATCGCCCTCGGTGAGATATCAAAACTTAAGATGCTGGAGGACATGGCAACGGTTAAGGGATAGTCTTTGAAAACACTAAGGGGCAAAAAGGTTTTAGATTCAATTATAAAGTGCATCGAAGAGATAAAAGGTTTTATACTTGCTGCTGTTGTTATTGTTGCCGTTCTTGGAATTGTTGTAGGACACCGCTACTATCGCTATACGCAGGACGAGCCGCAGTATTGTGCTTCGTGTCATCTCATGAAGGAGGCATTTCTTGAATGGCAGAAAGGAAGACACCGTGATATTGTGTGCCAGACGTGTCATCAATTGAGTATATTAGAGCAGAATCAGCTTTTGGTTGCATATGTCGTAAAAGCAGACAATAAGCACTTTTCCCAGACACATGGTAGGAAAAAGCCGTGGCGGAATTGCAGGAATTGCCATATGGGAGAGGTCGCTCAGGGGTCGATAACGATAAATAAGTCCTATGGTCATGCGAGGCATGTGTTTATGCAGAAGATCGAGTGTAAGACGTGCCATAAGAGCACCCTGCATAATTTTCACCCGAACGAATATGCCTGCCAGAAGTGTCATGAAGACAAGGGGGTTCACGGGATTGGGATGGAGGCATTCTCATGTCTGAAATGTCATTCCTTTTCGGAAAAGACTCTGTCCATGATCCCTAAAGACAGGTGTATGAAATGTCATGCCAATATTCCCGGGAAAGGTACCATGTCCGGCCTGCTGTGTCATCAGTGCCACAAACCGCACGGGAGGATAAACCCTACCTCGGATACATGTATAAGTGAATGTCATCGTAATGAGGCGGTAGTCGGGCAGCATGGATTCCATATGAAAAAAGGACTCGGCTGCCTTGACTGCCATAAGGCACATTACTGGGTTGTCGGCAAGGACAGGGCCAGAACACTCTGTACTAAATGTCATGCCTTTAAAGATCCGATGTTATTTATTTACTGATTAGGCTGAAAGCTAATAGCTGATAGCTGTCAGCTTATATTAAAGGAGGAACTAAATGCGATTTTCAAAGATGCTTATCCCTACGTTGAGAGAAGTACCTTCCGATGCCGAGGCGATAAGTCACAAATTGATGTTAAGGGCGGGATATGTACGTCAGCTTGCAGCCGGTCTGTATGTTTATCTCCCGCTCGGCTTGAGAGTAATTAATAAGATACATGCAATCCTCAAAGAAGAAATGGATGCTATAGGTGCCCAGGAGATTACGATGCCCGTACTTCACCCGGCAGAGATATGGCAGCAGACAGGGAGATGGCAGGCTATCGGAGACGAGATGTTCAGGCTGAAAGATCGGACAGGCCGCGATATGTGCCTCGGTATGACACACGAGGAGATAATGACATGGCTTGCATCGAGAGAGATCCGTTCTTATAGGGATCTGCCCCAGATGTGGTACCAGATACAGACAAAACTCAGGGATGAGGCAAGACCCAAGAGCGGTGTACTCCGAACAAGGGAATTCATAATGAAGGACAGCTATAGTTTCGATGCCTCGGAAGACGGGCTTGAAAAGAGCTATCGGCTCCATGAAGGTGCATATCACAGGATATTCAAAAGATGCGGTCTGAATTTCTATCAAGTAGAATCGGACCCCGGCATGATGGGAGGCGCAATATCCCATGAGTTTATGGCACCAAGCCCTGCCGGAGAGGATGAGGTAGCATTATGCGATAAATGCGGTTATGCGGCAAATGTAGAGCTTGCTTTATCCGTCTTACCGAAGGTCGAATTCGAGGAATGGGAGTTTGAGGAGATACATACACCCGAGAAGCGAACAGTTCAAGAGGTATCGAATTTCTTAAAGTTGTCACCGGCATATTTCATAAAAAGTATACTTGTAATAAGCGACAGCGGACCTGTGCTTGCACTCGTGAGAGGGGATCAGGATCTGCACGAAAAAAAACTCTCAAAGATAATCGGTAATCACAGACCCGCACAAAAGACAGAGGTTAAGGATATTTTAGGAATAGAGGCCGGTTTCATCGGGCCGATGAACCAGAAGGTGAGAATAATTGCCGATACGATACTTGAAAAGGGCTGTTATGTAAGCGGTGCCAATAAACCTCATTATCATGCAAAAGGGATTAGAGCGGGAAAGGACTTCAGTACCGAGTGGTATGATATACATGTTGCAAAAGAAGGAGACGGATGTGCAAAGTGTGGAAATAGATTGCGTATCGAGAGGTGCATCGAGATTGGCAACATCTTCAAACTCGGTACAAAATATTCGGTTCCATTGAAGGCGGTATATCTCGATGAAAATGGGACTGAAATGCCCGTTATTATGGGAAGCTATGGGATAGGTCCGGCAAGAATTGCGGCAGCAGCCATCGAGCAGAACAATGACAAAGACGGTATTGTCTGGCCTAAAAGCATAGCCCCTTTTAATGTCGAGATACTGCCTCTGAATGTGAAGGATGTAAAGACGGTTGAGGTCGCCGAGAAACTCTATAAAGATCTAACCGAAAAAGGTATTGAAGTTTTAATGGATGACCGTGACGAAAGGGCAGGGATAAAATTTAAGGATGCCGATCTGATAGGGATCCCGGTCCAGGTTATCCTGGGTGAGAAGAACCTCAAGGAAGGCCTGGTCGAGATCAAAGATAGAAGGACAAAAGAGGCGGTGAAGGTGAAGATCGAGGAGGTTATGATAGACAGGGTGTAGTACCTTCGCTCATTCTCGGTCGCAGCGACCTCCGAGGTTTTTGCCTCTTGATTTTATATATAGGACTATCGGCAAAAAAATCCGCTCTGATACTATACTCTATCTATGAACTTAAAGGTCAAAACCATTAACAAATTCCTAACATCTATTTTACAGGGGAAATCCATATAAATCAAACTGTTACAAAAAGTCCCATTTTTATCTTGACATATACAATATATTGTGGTTAAATTACTGCAATTCTATTTAATTACACAAACTGTTGATCGAATATTCCATATTTAAGGGAGGAAATTATGAGGGTATCCAATGATCTCAATTTTACCCAGAATGCCTTAAAGGTACTTGAAAAAAGGTATCTTAAAAAGAATGAGGAGGGGAAGATCGTCGAAACGCCGGATGATCTGTTTAAAAGGGTCGCACGAAGCATTGCATCCGCAGATTTACACTTCGGCAAATCGGAAGCAGAGGTAGAGACATTAGAGGCATCCTTTTATGAGGCGATGATCTCTCTGGATTTCCTACCCAACAGCCCTACACTGATGAATGCGGGCAGAAGGCTCGGCCAGCTCAGTGCATGCTTTGTCATTCCGATTGACGATTCAATGGAATCCATATTCGATGCCGTAAAAAATGCGGCGATAATACATAAATCGGGCGGAGGTACAGGATTCAGTTTTTCGAGATTAAGACCTAATGGTGATGTCGTGGGCTCCACCAAAGGCATATCATCCGGACCGATATCTTTTATGACGGTCTTCGATACGGCAACCGAGGCTGTAAAACAGGGCGGTACAAGGAGAGGCGCCAACATGGGTCTTCTCAGGGTAGATCATCCTAACATACTGAATTTCATCACATGTAAAGACGAGAATACAAAACTTAATAATTTCAACATATCCGTCGGCCTGACGGAAGAGTTCATGAATGCGATCAACGAAGACAGGCAGTACGACCTCATAAACCCGAGGACCAAAAAGGTAACGCATAGATTGAATGCAAGGGAGGTCTTTGACCTGATAGTGAACCATGCATGGAAAAACGGTGAGCCCGGGATCGTATTCTTAGACAGGATAAATGCCTTGAACCCTATCCCGAAACTCGGCGAGATCGAATCCACAAACCCATGCGGCGAGCAGCCTTTGCTACCGTATGAATCATGCAATCTCGGATCTATTAACCTTGCAAAAATGGTAAAAGGGAGTGAGGTTGACTGGGACAGGCTCAGGGATGTTACATGGAAATCAGTCCATTTCCTCGATAATGTCATAGACGTAAACAAATATCCGCTCAAGAAGATAGATGAAATGACAAAGGCAAATAGGAAGATCGGTCTTGGCGTTATGGGGTGGGCGGACATGCTAATACAGATGCAGATACCCTATAACTCGGATAAGGCTGCAGAGCTCGCAGCGGAGGTTATGGGATTCATACAGGCAGAGGCCAAGAAGGCATCCGGGGCATTGGCCGAAGAACGGGGCGTTTTCCCCAACCATAAAGACAGTATATACGAGGGAAAGTTAAGGCTGAGGAATGCTACTGTGACGACAATCGCACCGACAGGCACCCTCTCGATCATCGCAGGATGTTCGTCCGGGATAGAGCCTCTCTTTGCAGTATCTTACGTAAGGACCGTTATGGAAGGGACGAAATTAATAGAGGTCAACCCGCACTTTGAAAGGATTGCAAAAGAGCGCGGCTTCTGGGACAGGGACCTTATGGAGAAGATGGCAGAAAAGGGAAGCATAAAGAGTTTTGATGAGATACCCGAGGATGTCAAATCGGTATTTGTCACTGCACACGACATAACCCCGGGGGAGCATATAAAGATGCAGGCTGCATTCCAGAAGTATGTGGACAACGCAGTCTCAAAGACCGTGAATTTTTCTCACGATGCGACTGTAAAGGATGTAGAGGATGTTTATCTGCTTGCATATAAACTTGGATGTAAAGGCGTTACTGTTTACAGAGACGGTTCGAGAGAAGAACAGGTTCTTTCTACGGGAAAATCGGCGAAGACAGGCTCAAAAGCACAGGAAGTTCAAACAGTTCAAAAGATAGTCCCGAGGAAAAGGCCGGAAGTGATCAAGGGAGCCACGCGTCTCATGAAAACCGGTTGCGGGAATATCTATATCACGATCAACGAAGATGCATCCGGTCACTTATTCGAACTTTTTACCTCTATGGGAAAGGCAGGCGGATGTGCGTCGAGCCAGTCGGAGGCATTAGGCAGGCTTATCTCTCTTGCCCTTAGATCCAATATCGAACCGGAGGCAATAATAAGCCAGCTCAAAGGCGTCCGATGCCACCAGCCTGCATGGCACAGCGGCGGCCAGATATTCTCCTGCTCCGATGCTATTGCAAAGGCTCTCGAAAAATATCACAGTGTTCACGATAAAGGCAACGGCAACGGGCATAAAGACGGTTCCGACATCATGCTCATCGGAGCCTGTCCCGAATGCGGAGGGGCGGTCGAACACGAAGGAGGTTGCGCGGTATGCCGTAACTGCGGATTTACGAGATGCGGGTGACAGATGGCGAGTTATAGTCAGTATAAAAATCTTATTATTATTGCCGATATTAACGGACGTTTAAGCAATGCCATAAATTACACTGCCGGCTATGAAGATAATCGACTTACGAAAATTCCCAAACTCCAGCCCCAAGAAAAGAAACGCGATGTAAAGAAAGACAAAAAACCTTACATGTCTTTCAAAAAAGGATTGCAGGAAGAGGGTTGAAGAAAGTGGATTCTGATTGTTGTGTCGGACAGATTCAGGAGGGTAAAGGTTAGTAGATAAATCAGTTATCATCCGGAGAAAACTTTAAAATGCTTGTGATTGAGAGGGTGGAGAAGAGGTTGAAAGAGGCGAAGGGAAGATAAAAATGATCGCGACAGACAAGCTACTTACTATAAAAGAAGCCAGCGAATGGGCCACAAAATATTTAGGTAAAAATGTAACAACCTCGAATATTTCATATCTTATTCAATATGGGCGCGTCAAAAAAATTGGCGAAAATGGAATGTCACAAGTTTCAAAGCAAGAACTACTCAATTACTATAAGTCTTATAATGGGAAGCGAGAAGTTTCATGGAAAGACCAACTCGGCGAAGATTTAAACTGGGCTCTGTCGTTTGACCAATACAAAGAAGCTGAAACAACTAAGCACGTGCACAGGCTTCACCCGTATAAAGGCAAATTCATCCCACAACTGGTTGAGTATTTCCTTGATAGTCATACAGACAAATTTAAGAAACAAGCATACTTTAAAAAGGGCGATATTGTGCTTGATCCCTTTGCCGGTAGCGGGACAACAATGGTGCAAGCTTGTGAACTTGGTATGCATGCAATTGGTATTGATGTTTCTGCCTTCAATGCACTCATAGGGAATTGTAAAATCTGGAAATATAACTTGGATAGTGTTCAAACAGAAATCAACCGGATAACAGAATTGCTAAAGAAATTCTTATCAAATTCCCGCACGCCTGAGTTTGAAGATAAACTCTTACAATTGCTTTATGAGTTTAATAATAAATATTTTCCTGTTCCCGAATACAAATATAAAGTCAAACGCAATCAGATTAACGAGGAAAAATACGGAGCAGAAAAGGAAAAAGAGTTTTTGCCTATCTTTAACAAACTCGTTAAAGCATATAACATTAAATTAAAACAAGATAAGGCCGATAGATTTTTAGACAAGTGGTATTCCCAACACATTAGAGATGAAATTCACTTTGTATTTGATGAAATCAAAAAGATTAAGAATGCCGATACTAAGAGAATCATCAGCATTATCTTGAGCAGGACTATTCGTTCATGCAGAGCAACAACACATGCCGACTTAGCAACATTGATTGAACCAATTACGGCAACGTATTACTGTTCAAAGCATGGGAAAGTATGCAAGCCTCTGTTCTCAATTCTTAAATGGTGGGAAACCTATACGAAGGATACAATAAAACGACTCTCACAATTTGACAAATTGAGAACTCAAACTTGTCAATTTTGTTTAACCGGCGATAGCAGAACTATTGATATATTCGGAGAGCTTGAAAAGAAAAATCCTGCCTTTGCCGAATTATCGAGAAAACAGAAAATCAGGGGCATATTTTCAAGTCCACCCTACGTTGGCTTAATTGATTACCACGAGCAGCACGCTTATGCTTATGACCTTTTTGGTTTTAACCGCAAAGACGATTTAGAAATCGGTCCTCTATATAAAGGACAGAGCAGAGAAGCAAAACAGAACTACATTCAAGGCATAACCGATGTTCTAATTAACTGCAAAAAATATTTAGCAGACGATTACGATATCTTCCTCGTAGCTAATGACAAATATGGAATTTATCCGATCATAGCAGAAAATGCCGGTATGAGAATCGTTAATCAATTCAAACGACCAGTATTGAATCGTACTGAGAAAGATAAAGGTGCATATTCGGAAATAATTTTTCATTTGAAGGGAAATGACTTATGCCATTGACACAGGATCAACAAAATAGAATTAGCGAAGTCGTAAAGGACATTCTATTGAGAAGAATTGAAAATTTTCCGGAATTGGGTGCGCAAATTCGTAACGCTCCATTTCACAAAGCATTTCTTGAATGTTTTAAGGAAAGGCTTGAACCATTAAATATAGAAATGCCTTATCTAATAGCGTTAGCAAGTTGGCTTCATGGATTAAACACGTCTATTGGAACCGGTTTTGAAAACATTTCTCATATTCTATCGGGTGGTTATAAACGTAAATTCACGGGGGCATACAAATTGAGGGTGAAGACAACACAAGCTTCTCAAATAGAGAATATAATACGTGATTTAAAATCAGGTACTCACTTGCCCGATTTGAATAGAGAAAATAAATTAATTTTTAATTATCCTGATGCAGATCAAGAGGTTGATTCTTTAGAATTTACTGTTGATACTTATGTCGAGAAAGAAAATGAAATCGTAGCTATAGAATTGAAATCTGTTAGACCGAATTCTGGGGAAGGTCGAGGTGAAAAACAAAAAATATTATATGGCAAGGCTGCACTCAAATGCCAGAGTCCAAATAAAGGGATTAAATTTTTTATCGGTTTTCCTTTCGATCCGACATCTGAAGATTCAACTGGATATAACAAGGAAAGATTTTTTGATTATCTAATCGAATTTAAAAAGTTCTTTGCCTACGACGAAGTGCTTCTCGCTGGTGAATTGTGGGACTTCCTTAGCGGTAATCAAGGAACAATGAATGATATATTGGATGTGATAGCAGAAACAGTATGTCAAGTAAGGGGTTAATTGCTGGTTAGTTAAGGAAGATGAAAAACATGCCGATTCTAATATGTGAAAATGGAATTTTGAGTGAGAGGGGGAAGAAGGAGTCGATTTATGAAGCATAACAAGAAAAGAATTCAAAAGATGATATCCATAAATAATAACAATTCATCACCTGAATTCAAAAAGAGAGTTGAGAAATTTGAATAATACGCCAATGATCCTGAGCAGTTTAATAAGATTTTTACAGAGCTTGGATTCACCTATATTGATGACGGTTGTGATGGCTTCTGCCCCAAATGTGAGAAGATGTTGAAATGCGAGGCGTATAAAGAAATAAAGAATGAATGGGAATGGATTTATTCGTAGAAGAATATATTGATCGGAAGACAGACAAGGAGCTGGTTGAGAGATTGAAGATTATGGATGAGAAGGAGAAAGCTTGCAAGAAATAAATTTTATTGTCGTACTTTCCCAAGATGCGGAGGACAGAATCAGGGTCACTGCAATTAAAGACAAGGGGAAAATTTTAAAATTTGTAGTGCAATACGAAGCTAAGTTTAAAAATAAGTGGCATCCAATTGTCAGGTACGACACATCACACGGGTTTGCTCACAAGGACATAATCCATGCTTCCGGTTTGAAGGAAAAACAACCTTTATATTTTCCAACATTCAGCGCTGCCTTTACATTCGCAATTCAGGACCTTAAAATATCGTGGAGATGGTATAGGGCAGCCTATGAAAAGGAGTTAAAAAATGAAAAAGGAAATGGCAGTTAAAAGAAATCTTGACCTTCTCGACACATTTATGAAATACGCTTTTGACCATCCGGAGATACTCGACAAAATCCCGGCTGATGCTGAACTCGTCATCTTCCCTAAAGATGATCCGGAGTTATTGGAAGAGAATAAGAGAATAGCAGGTGCCATGACAAAAGCAGGCAAGAAGGTTGTTGTAGTAGAGCTTAAAAAACCTCGCATTGCCAAACCTCACCTTGCAGTTGTTAATGCATAGCACACATATTTAGTGCAATGTGTTTTGATTGAGAGGATTTCTAAATAGGTCATGAGTTCCAAATGTCAAATAATTTAAAGCAAATTTTTATATTAGGGGCTGGGAGTTCAATCAGTCATGACAATTCATTCCCTTCAATAAATGATTTTTTCCCAAAAGGCAAAGAGGTTAATTTAGAGATAAAGAAAGATTTTCCAGAACTTTATAAGTATATTTTTGAAAATTTCGGAATTGATGTAACCTCTGCAGAAAATAAAGTTAATATTGAAAAAGTTTTTACTATTTTAGAGATAGGGATAGAACGGTCTAATGATCCTTCATTGCAAATAATAAGATCTCAGATTTTAAAATTAATTCAACTGCTACTTGGAAGAATAACCAGTAGAGTTAAAGCCGATGAAGGTGATTTAAATCAATTTGCCAAAAAATTAGGCGAATCTGATACCGTTATTACATTTAACTGGGATATAACTCTTGATGATTTAATAGGCAGAAAAAATATTTTGAAATGGATTTATGAGCATGACAAGTTTGATAGTAGAGAGCTACAGAAGAATTGTTACTGGAATTTTATTTATAAATTATCAGTTCACGGAGAAAATACAAGTGATGGTTTAGAACTAACACCACCGTATTCGGAATGGAATAACAAAAATGGATATTTTTTGAAAATGCATGGTTCTACAGATTGGGCATTTTGCAGCAATGAGCTTTGTAAGGCACATGGAAAAGGGTTTATAGTTAAAGAAATCGAGCAAGAATTATATTGTTCAAGTTGTCATGAGCCAGTTTATCCATTAATTGTTCCGCCTGTTTTAAATAAACAATACAGAAAGTATCATCTAATTAGAAGGGTGTGGAATACTGCTTTGAAAGAAATAGAAAGTTCAAAAGAGTTAATCATTTGGGGGTATAGCCTTCCAGAAACTGATTTTTATAGTGCGTGGCTATTCAGGAATGCCAGGCAGACTATAAAAAGACTAACATTAATTAACCCCTCTGTTATAAAGGGAAAAAAGGAGAAGAAGATAAATAATGCATTTGTAAATCATTTTGTAAATATTTTTAAAGGCAAATTGAAGAAAGATTCAATAATTTTATATGAAAATTTTAAAGATTATATGATTGATGTTAATGTCCATGGAAAATATGGAATCAACTCTTAACCCCACCATAATCATCGGTGACAGCCGCGGGATGAGCGAGCTTAAGAATGAGAGCGTTCATCTCATTATCACCTCTCCGCCTTATTGGCAACTTAAAGACTATGGCAATGGAAGTCAGATAGGGTTTAATGATACCTATGAAGACTATATCAACAACCTTAACCTTGTCTGGAATGAATGCTATAGGGTTTTGCATAAAGGCTGCCGTTTGTGCGTGAACATTGGCGACCAGTTTGCGAGGTCTGTTTACTACGGGAGATATAAAATTATTCCGATAAGAGAAGAAATTATAAAATTCTGTGAGACGATAGGATTTGATTACATGGGCGCGATTATCTGGCAGAAGGTTACTACATGCAATACAACAGGCGGGGCAACGGTTATGGGTTCTTTCCCTTACCCTCGGAATGGAATAATTAAGCTTGACTATGAGTTTATTTTGATATTCAAGAAATTGGGAGAATCACCGAAGGTAAGCAGAGAAATAAGAGAGAAGTCTAAGCTCACAAAAGACGAATGGAATGAATACTTTTACGGTCACTGGAATTTCTCTGGAGAAAGACAGGATAAACACCTTGCCATGTTCCCTGAAGAATTGCCAAAAAGACTTATAAAGATGTTCAGCTTTGTTGGTGATACGGTTCTCGATCCGTTTCTTGGAAGCGGCACAACTTGTCTTGCCGCAAAAAATCTTGATAGAAACTCAATCGGATACGAAATTAACAAAGATTTTCTGCCGGTAATTAAATCAAAACTGAATATATATTCATCAGTAAGGGCGAATAAGTCACAAAGTTCTGTCATTGCGGCTTGTCCGCAATCGGTTCAAAATCATAAAGAAAGATTCCCGACAAGCGGGAATGACAACAATGGGACATTCGATGCTGAAATTGTTATACAGGAAAAGTCGAACATCGATTTCAAGGATGAAATCAAAAAGCTTCCATATATTTTCAAAGACCCTGTGAAGTTTGATAAAAAAATTGACCAAAAAAAACTGCGGTTCGGTTCAAGGATTGACCATTCAGAGCATGCAAGAGAAATGTATCATACAGTTAAGGAAATCCTGAGTCCTGAACTGCTTATTCTCGATAATGGATTAAAGGTGCGTCTCATTGGAGTTAAAGAAAAAAATGAAGCTAATGGAGAGGCTGTTAAATTTCTTCGGGAGAAATTCAAGGGTGAAAGAGTCTTCATGAAATATGACAGCCAAAAATTTGATAAGGATGGCAACTTGCTATGTTATATCTATTTAAAGAATAAGACCTTTATAAATGTGCATTTGATAAAGGCAGGACTTGCATCGGTAGATACTCTTTCGGAATTTAAGTATAAATCAAAATTTATTGCCGAAAATGGATAAAATGGGACGGTTCTAATAAGATGAGTGTTGCAAGGTTTGACCCTACCATAATCATCGGTGACAGCCGGAACACGGGCAAGCCGAAAGACAAAAACAATAGATGTTAATCCTCAGAGGCCATCATCTCATCTGCCTTCATTTCTTTTCGGGTGAGGGTTACGATACGCCGTTTGTTGAAAATCTCAGAGATATCATGAAAAGGGCAAAAGATGAAGAGATAGAGATTACTTCGGATGCCGATAATATCTGCGTAAAATGTCCTTATCTCAAAGGTCATAAATGCGCATATGACGAAAATGCCGATGAAGAGATAAAAGAGATGGATAAAACAGCCCTTAAATTTTTGAATCTCGGCACAAGGCAGAAGATAACATGGCAGACTGTGAAGGAATACATTCCCGTTGTATTCCAAGAGTGGCATGATAGATACTGCAATGAATGCAACTGGAAGCAGGCATGTAAGAAAAGTGATTTTTATCAGGAAATGAAAAGGAGATAAAACACATGCAAATATTTTAAAATATCCTCTATGAAAGTAAAAAAGAATCTTATATAAAGACATTTAATTTATCACACAATGTGTGGTAAAATAAAAATATGGGCGTAATAACAAAAAAGATTGGAAGGAAAAGTTACGCATATCTCGTTAAAAGAGAGGGTAGGAAGGTTGTCCATAAATACCTCGGCCCTGCGGATGCCCCGCTCGTGCTTAAAATCCAGTCTGATAAAAGGGAGACATTAACCGTTCCTGAGAGGTTTCGCTCCCTTTTCTGGGACACGAACCTCAAAAACATCCATATAAGAAAAAACGCAAGGTATATCATTGAAAGAGTTCTCGATTTCGGAGATATGGATGCGGTTCAGTGGCTTCAGAGAGTTTATGCGATTCAGACCGTTATGGAGGTGCTTGCAGTAAGCAGAAATATCTCTAATAAATCCAGGAATTTCTGGATGATATGGTTCGGGGCCCGGTATGCATAAGGAGTGTTTCCCTGAAAAAGGCTGGAAGGTTCTTAAAAAAATAGGAAATATTTTCAAAAAATACGATGCCGTACTTGCCGGCGGGACTGCCCTCGCTTTCCAGCTTGGACATAGGGTATCGATAGACCTTGATTTTTTCACGGTCAAGACATTCAGGAATGAAGATTTAATATCGGCAATAAGGAGAACGGATTTTTCCTTTAAAATAATCTCTGAGGGAGAAGGATATTTAATTGTTGATGTTGAAGGCATTAAGATTTCCATGTTTAAATACGACTACCCTTTTTTGGAGAAACCTGTCAGGGTTGAAGGTATATATGTTGCAGGGCTGCTGGATATTGCTGCGATGAAACTTATAGCTATAAGCCAGAGGGGCACAAAGCGAGATTTTGTTGACCTTTATTATGTCTTGCAAAGGATCCCCTTTCACATAATGGCAGATCACATGATAAAACGATTCGGGAGGGAGAGGATAAGTCCGGTGCACATCGGGAAATCTCTCGTATATTTTTCTGATGCCGAATCAAATCCCGAACCGGAATATGCGAGAGGCAAGGGGATGAACTGGGATAAGGTCAAAATTTTTTTCAGGGATCATGCTAAACAATTTGTGCTTGATCTTGATATAGCTCATAAAAAATCAGGGGGCTAAAAAAGGCTATGAAAGACTTGAACGTCAAGGCTATTTTAATAGGTTTTCTTGTTGATATCGGAGGGACGTTTGCCTTCTCTATGGTATTCGGCATTATCGCAGCGGTATTGTTATTTGCCGCGGGAAGGGATATCAAGGAACTCGAGGAATTCCCTAAGACGGATGCATTCAGGATTTTGATGCCTGTCGTGGGTATTATGTTCACGGTGCTCGGAGGTTTTATTACAGGCAGGATAGCGAAAAAGGCCGCGATAAAAAATGCATTTGTTATGGGACTGGCGTCTGCTTTGTTCGGGGTATCAACAATATTGTTTTATCCTGCCGGCGCAGGGTTATGGCTTGAATCGGCGTCGCTGCTCCTGACAATCTCTGCTTCTATGCTCGGCGGCTATCTCTGCACAAAGGTTGAACGGTATGTTCCAAAACAATAATGATATTTGCTCCCCCAATCCTGCCTTTCTCAGTAATAGTTTATAGTATGGGTTGGATATTTGGATATGTTGAAGGATTTAACCACATGCTGGACATTGCGGGTCTTTGTATGCCTTGTAGTTTTTAAATTCTCCTTTGTTTCCGTTCCAGACCATAAGCTTTTCCTTTAGATTCTCACCTATGCCGGTCAGATATTTAACAACCTCAAGTGCCTGGAGACTGCCTATAACTCCAGGCGTTGCACCTACAACAGGGAATACCTCTGACGGCGGAGATTCGGGATAGATGCATTTAAGACAGGGCGTTTCCGGTGATTTGATAAAACTTAATCTTCCTTCCATACCCCAGATGCTCCCGAATACCAATGGGATTTTTTTCCTTATTGCAGATTCATTCAATAGATACCTTGTAGGAAAATTATCCATGCAATCAACGATAAGATCGGCATCTCCGACAATGGTATCGACATTTTCCGCAACAATCTTATCTGTAGATGCAATTACCTTTATATCAGGGTTTAATTCCTCAAGCGTTTTTTTTGCGGATAAAGCCTTATTTGTTCCAATGCGGTTGTGATTATGCAGTATCTGCCGGTTCAGATTGGACCAGTCGGGTGAGTCAAAGTCACATATCCTTATATGTCCAATGCTGCAGCAATATAGATATGATGCTTACGCCTTATGATGTCCTGCGGTTGAAAAACAGGCTTAAAATATCTTCGGAAGAATTTCTAGAGAAATATACAGTATCGAAGATAGACGAAAAATCATCCCATCCGTATATATATCTAAAGATGAGCAGGGACGAAAAGAGAAACTGTTTGTTCTTAAATCCCCCTAACGGATGTGACATCTATACGGACAGGCCCGTAAGCTGTAGATATTATCCTATCGGTCAGGCAACCCTCAAAAAACAACAGGATGATTCGATAATACATGAGGAATTTTATTTCTTTGTTCGGGAACAGCATTGCCTCGGGTACCAGGAAAATACGGAATGGACAGTGGAGTCGTGGAGAATCGACCAGGAGGCAAGCCTATACGATGAAATGAATCGTGAATGGAAGACTATCTTAATGAGGAGAAATATTCCCAGCGAAACAGTGCTTGATCCTAAGAAGCAGGAACAATTTTATATGGCAAGTTACGATCTCGATGCGTTCAAACGATATGTATTTGAGAGTAGGTTTTTGCAGGTATTTGATATAGATGAAGAAGAAGTTGAAAAAATACGAAACGATGAATTAGCACTGATGAAATTCGGATTCAAATATCTTAAATATCTTCTCATGATGGAAGAATCTCTTAAGATCAGGGCCGGTGTATTGAAGACAATGAAGGGGTGAAGCTAAGGACTTTATCCAGACCTTCTACTTGAATAATCTCGTAGGGGATATTAATCGTATCGAGTACGACAAGAGCGGAAAAAGGGATTTCGTAAGTCTCATTGTGCAAACAGACAACGCTTGTCCTCTTTGACAATTCCAAAAACCAACGGTATCGTCTTTTGCATTTTTAAATTTTATCTTTACCATTTTCATGATTTAAATATAGGGCTTTACCGATTATAAAGTCAAGGGACATTCTTTGCAAAAGTGCCTTTAAAGAATTCATTTGACGGTAAGACGACTTTTGCAGTTGATTTAGGCTTTGGGGTTTTAGTGGTAAGGGATGTTCCGGCAACGGTGTGTTCCCAGTGCAGGGCTGATTGGATTAAAGATAATATTGCATCGAAATTGGAAGATATTGTAAATGATGCCCGCAGGAGGCATCATATTGTCGAAGTAACGACAATTTCGGCTTAAAGCAGGATTTACTTCTTTTGTCCGAGTATCTTTACTGCCAGTTCGTGAATGTAAAATTGGGGTAACGAGGGCAAAGGTTTGATAAAATTGCCTAACCCAATATAGCAATAAGAATTACGTTTTTTGTACAAAGGGGTTTATAGGGAAGATTGGGTGAGGTAGAGATGAGCAGATTTTTGCATTTCGTTAAAGTTATAGATTGTTGCATTGATTAGGTTAATATTATATAATAGGGCATGCGCAATGATGGGAGGAAATTATCAAGAGAAGTGTTGGAAGCGTATCGAATTCGAGCTGTAGCGCTTCGGAACGATTTGCATTATTCCGTTAAAG
>JACQXD010000166.1 GCA_016208875.1 Nitrospirota bacterium | reverse complement strand
AAGCAGGGAGCTGAGCGATGCTATTGGCATCTTTCTATCAGGACTTTGTAACGCCCTGACTATAAAGTTGTATATCTGATTTGATATGCCTGTCTTTGATTTCTTTTTTACAGCAATCTCGGTCTCTGAACCGAAGCTATTCATCTGAGCTTTGGGTTGATCTTTCAGGAGTTCTTCAAATACCTGTTCTTTTTCTTCAAGATTATTTCCAAAGAACAAACTTGTCCGTAAGTTAGCAATTTCCCTGTAACTACCAAGTTCATTTATCAAATTCCGAAAAGTCTTTTCCTTTGCCTTAATGTCGGCGATTTTCTCGCTCGGCATTTCTTCGATTGAATAAAACCCCTTGATTACCGATGTAATGTCCTCTTTAAATCGGGACTTGTCAAAAAGCACAAGCTGTTCATCTTGTTTTTTGGACTTTTTTTGCTTTCCTTTTGATACAGGAAGATAACTTAGGTCATTAATCCTCGCACCGATAAGAGAGTTACCGCATCTGAGATGATGGTCGAGGAAATTAAGAGGCTGGCTTTTATCTACTGTCTTGAGCCATAAAGAGAGCTTTGCAAGCTCAACGGCAAGTTCTTTTATATCAACACCGTAGATACAGGACTCTACAACTTTTCGTTTCCAGTAATTAACTTCGTCTTCTGTTTCACCTTTAGAAGTTTTTAATTCAGTTGTCGGATAATATGCTATCTCATCCGCAAGATATTGAACCGCCTCAACAAGAAAATGCCCTGAACCCATCGCAGGGTCACAGATATTGAGCTTAAGGACTTCTTTAGCAAAGAAGTCGTCTTTGCTACCTTTGTTTTCTTTTTTAACCCTTTCGTCTATCTCTTTAAGAAGCGGTGTTAATGTATTTTCAACGATATATTTAACAATGTAATCAGGAGTGTAATATGCACCTGTTGCTTTTCGCTCGCCCTTGTCATTTTTAAGAACTACTTTGCCACTATCGAAACTAAACTTATGTTCAAGCAAGCCTTCATAAACTGTTCCCAGATGTCTTTCTCCGAGTCCTTTGTAGTCAATGCTGACGGGATTTCCGTTTCTATCAGTGCGGTTAGAGAGTTCATAGATTATTTCTGAAAGAACGTCATCTCCGACCTTTTTTTCTTCAAGGAATTTATACCTTTCTGGATCGAAAAGACCGCCGTTGTATCTCGGTATATTCATTTGTCTATTAAGCTTTTCATCGCTTCCGTTTATCAGATGGAAAAGCCCTGAAAGTTCGTCATATAACACCGTTTTGGCATTTATAAATTCGCCCCTCTCATTCTGAACCTTATCCTTTATCCTCTGGATGCCGTAATGCTTGTAGTAATTGGTTTGCGGGTTTGTGGGAAGAAGGTCTCTTGCTTCTGCATTAAGCACAAAGAGTATTCTGTATAAAAGGATAAGGCTGTGATGGTATATCGAGTCGAGGTCTTTCTTTGATAGACTATTTTCTTCTCTCGACAGAAATCCGTGTCCGAGCCATTCAACACATTTAAAAACCTTTTCTCTGAGGTCTTTTTCTATGTCTTCCTGAAATCTCAGCGATTCATCGTAAAGATTATCAAGAAAACATTTGTCGAAACTATCTTTTATAAAGGCATCTGGTTTGAAAAACACATAGAAATATTTGAACTTATGAATGTCTTCAAGACATGCCTCAAGGTCTATCTCAAAAAATTTGCTTGAACGACCTTCTCTGAAATAAAGCCGCCACTCTTTACCGTTGGTAAGAATTCCCCATTTGATATGTTCGGATTCGTTCAGATAATCCCTTATCTGTTGATGAGGGTATGTGCCTCTTTGAGCTTTGCCCTTACCGGAAGACGGCTGGTCTAAGTTATGATCCCAGCGTTTGGATTCTGCGATTGAGATAGCCGCTCTGTATTTTTTATGGGAAGATAGCACAAAGGCTTTATCGGCTTCTTCGGATGTAGTGTAGAGAAAATAATCAGGAACCTGTCGTCGCTCAGCCTCAGGGATTTTATTCTGATTGAGATAGCCAAAACCGAGTTTACTGAAGACCTTGTCAATAAATCTCCGCTCTGTCTCAGCTTCGTTCCCTTTCCGAAGACCGACAATATTCTTCTTATATAATTCTTGAATGGCTTTATATGCAGAGAGTACTTCTTCGTCAGAAGGCCAGATTCTATGCCCTGCCTGCGGCAGGCGTTCCAACAGATAATGACTCGAAAATATGCCTGAGGTTATCCAGACATCTTTCAATAAAGCTTTCCAATGGTTTTTGTCGGGAATGCTCATTTAAGAGACATTTTATACCAAAACACCTTATTTTATCAGCATGGGTCTTTTTTGAATAAATGGTTTGGCCGAGGCCTACCGAAGCTTGGTTTCCTCATTTGACTCCAGAAATTGCAACAACACCCTCTGACAATTCTCTGCTGCTGTTTTTATATCCCATTTATCTTTGTCCCTGTCCTCAACAATATTACTTATCCCCCTGATCTCTAACATCGGTATTCCATAGATTGCACAGATATGCGCAACGGCGGCGCCTTCCATATTTTCGCATATTGCATTAAATCTCTTTTCGAGTTCCTTTGCCCTTTTACTCGTTCCGGTACAGGTAGAAACGGTAACAAATCTGCCGTATTTTACATTAGTGACGGGACGATTCGAATCCATAACTTTTTTTATTAATTTCCTGTCCAACATGAATTCATTGAAATATTGTTTTCTTCCTTTTTTTAATAAGGGTATGTCTATCGAATCTATGGTATGAAAACCGTCTTTTAGCCATAGTCCTTCATCGCCGTATATTTCTCTCTCCGCAACCGCTATATCTCCTGTCCCGAGGCCGGATGAAGGATATGCACCGCCGATGCCAAAATTTATTATGAGGGACGGAGAGAATCCTTCTATTAAGAGCGTTGTCGTGTGTGAGGCATTTGCCTTACCGATACCAGAGGCAGCATGAACAATCTTATGCGTTCCGATTTTACCGGTATAAAAATTATTCTCCTTTTTTTTAAGTCGCCTGCGGATAGCACCGCCTTCAACGCTTGTTGCCGATATTAATCCGATCAGGGTATCTTGCATGTTTTCTTCGTTAAATAAATTTCCTTAACTTTCTAACATCACCGACTCTCATAGTAACCCTCTGGATGTCGAGATATTCGAGGAATGGAAGGGCATATTTCCTTGAAGTGCCGAGAAGGTCCCTGAACTCGGCAACCGTCATCTCCTTCGTCTTACCGAAGAAGTTTTTGAGCAAATCGATTATTCCGTCATAAACGGTTTTTGTGATATACATCGTCTCGTTAATCCTCACAAGTTTGCCCTCTTTTGTCATGAGCTTCAATATATCATCAAGCTGTTTTGGAGGGACGGAGAGGTTTTTTGCGATCTCCTCTTTTAATGGGGGCTGGAACCCGGCCTGTTCAAGCATGCTTATAATCTTTGCCTCGCTGCCCTTATCGACCTCCGACAGGGAAGCCTTGAAACTTGCCAGTCTCAAAATATCTTTATCGATAACTACATCCTCCATTGTACCGATAATCTGATTAAATATCTTCTGATCCGTTTTAAGCTGTGCCCTTACATCTTCCTTCGGTATTCCCGATTTTAACGGGTTTTGTTTATGGAACTGATCCAGTATCTTATCGATGCCTTCTTTGATCGAATTAATCGCAGTGTTGTGGATCAGGGCTTCTTCAAATTGCACTATCGTGCCCCTGTCTTTTAGTGAGTGTATCGCAGTCTTTATTGCCGGGATATCTGCGTTTATCCAACCCCCTATAGTAGAAAGCGATACCCCATTCATCCCGGCTTTCTTTGTCTTCATTGCTATCTTTTCACCGAGTGAGCCTTTTTCGAGGATTTCTAAATCCTCCATCCCTTCGTTCTTTTTCCTTCTCGTTGGATAAGGGTCGAGTATCTCGCCTCCGCCGATTGTCTCAACAGGCGAAAATCTTCTGATAATGTATCTGTCTCCTGCCATTGCGATTACAGGCTCCCGAAGTCTAAACTGGCCGTAACAGTCATCTCCTGGCTTTAATTCATCCCTATCGTACAATATGACCCTTGCGCTGATCTCTGCCGTACCCGCATGGAAATGAACAAGACTCCTGTTTTTCAAAATAGGGGAATCCTTAAGAAGTTCTATTTTTGCGTCTACCGTTTTTGTTGGAGAGAACCTGTCCGGCACAACAACCACATCCCCGCGTCTCAGACTTTCTTTCTCTGCGCCCGAAAGATTTATGGCAACCCTCTGGCCTGCGTATGCAGTCTTTATAGACTTGCCGTGGCTGTGAAGCCCCCTGACCTTGCTGCTTATATTTGACGGCAGTATATCAACGGGATCGTCAACAGATATACGGCCGGAAATAGCCGTCCCCGTAATAACGGTCCCAAATCCTTTTAACGTGAACACCCTGTCTATTGGAAGTCTGAAAAGTCCTTCTGCAAGTTTCGGGGTTACCTTTAAAGCAATATCCCTTATTTTCCCCTTCAGGAGGTCGATATCCTGTCCGGTCTTTGATGAAACGGGGATTATCTCCGCCCCCTCGAGAAAGGTACCTTTTACAAAATCTCTTATCTCATCCGAGACAAGCTTAATCCAATCTTCTTCGACAAGGTCTACCTTCGTGAGTGCAATAAGGCCTGATTTAATTTTTAATAAATTGCATATCGCCAGATGCTCCCTGCTCTGCGGCATTATCCCCTCGTCTGCTGCAATAACCAGGAGGACAATATCTATTCCTCCTGCACCTGCAAGCATGTTTCTCACGAGTTTTTCATGCCCTGGTACATCGACTATCCCCACTGTCAGTCCATCAGGGTATGTAAGATCGGCAAACCCGAGGTCAATGGTGATGCCTCTCTCTTTTTCTTCCTTCAGCCTGTCGGGATCTATTCCTGTCAGTGCCTTGACCAGGGCGCTCTTGCCGTGATCTATATGTCCTGCCGTACCTAAGATTACATAGTGCATATGGCGTCTCGCTATATAGTATAAAATAAGAGGGGCGTGCATTTGCACACCCCTCATTTCACTAACTACTATTCACTAATGACTAATCACTGTCTTTTTTAGTACATCCCACCCATTCCACCACCAGGCGGCATTGCAGGCACCTCAGGTTTTTCCTCCGGTATATCCGTAACCATAACTGCAGTAGTGAGCATCAATGCCGCAACCGATGCAGCGTTCTGCAGGGCATATCTTGTCACCTTTGTCGGGTCGATTATGCCCATCTTCATCATATCCACATAATCTTCCTTGTCTGCGTCAAAACCATAATTTATATCCTTTGATTGCTTTACCTTTTCGACAACCACCGAGCCTTCGAGTCCTGCATTATTGACTATCTGCCTGATCGGTTCCTCCAGCGACTTCTTTACTATCTCGACGCCGATCTGTTGGGCGCCTTCCATTTTTAGTTTTTCGAGTGCAGACAGAGTTCTAAGAAGCGCAACACCCCCGCCCGGGACAATGCCTTCTTCGACTGCTGCCCTCGTTGCATGAAGTGCATCCTCTACCCTTGCCTTCTTCTCCTTCATCTCCGTCTCTGTTGCAGCACCGACATTGATAACTGCAACTCCGCCGACAATCTTCGCAAGACGTTCCTGCAGCTTCTCCCTGTCATAGTCCGATGTCGTCTCCTCTATCTGTGCCTTTATCTGTTTAACCCTGCCCTGAATCTTTACATGATCTCCGGCGCCTTCGACAATAGTTGTATTCTCTTTATCTACGGTAATCTTTTTTGCCCTCCCGAGATCCGAGAGTTTTATACTCTCGAGTTTTATCCCGAGGTCTTCCGCTATCATCGTACCGCCCGTAAGTGTTGCAATGTCTTCGAGCATTGCCTTTCTTCTGTCGCCGAAGCCCGGAGCCTTAACAGAGCATACCTGGATTGTACCGCGTAATTTATTGACGACCAACGTTGCCAGTGCCTCTCCCTCGACTTCTTCGGCAATGATCATTAACGGTTTTCCCATCTTCGCGGTCTGCTCGAGTATGGGGAGAAGGTCTTTCATGCTCGATATCTTCTTTTCATGGATGAGAATAAACACATCTTCAAGGACGCACTCCATTCTTTCGGGGTCTGTTATGAAATAAGGCGATATATATCCTCTGTCAAACTGCATGCCCTCGACAACATCGAGTGTCGTTGCCATGCTCTTTGCCTCTTCAACCGTGATTACACCGTCTTTGCCGACCTTGTCCATTGCATCTGCAATTAACTGTCCGATCGATGGATCATTATTTGCAGATATTGTTCCGACCTGTGCTATTTCTTTCTTATCGGCAACAGACTTGCTGAGTTTTTTAAGCTCGGCAATAACTACTTCTACCGACTTTTCGATTCCCCTTTTTATGTCCATCGGGTTGGAACCTGCAACTACATGCTTCATACCCTCTCTGTAAATGGCATGTGCAAGCACTGTAGCAGTAGTTGTACCGTCGCCTGCCACATCTGACGTTTTTGATGCAACCTCCCTGACGAGCTGTGCCCCCATATTCTGCCATGGGTCTTTCAACTCTATTTCTTTAGCGACGGTGACGCCGTCTTTTGTTATCGTTGGTGCACCATATTTTTTATCAAGGATTGCATTCCTTCCCTTTGGCCCTAATGTCGCCTTTACTGCATCCGTAAGTATGCCTACTCCCTTAAGTATCGCATGCCTTGCTGCTTCATCAAAAAGAAGCTGTTTAGCCATTTGTTAATCCTCCTTATGTAATTAAAGCTTTAAGCTTATAGCTATTAGCTTATTTGTTTATCCTTCGACAATCCCTAAGATATCTTCTTCCTTTATGATCAGATACTCTTCATTGTCAAGCTTGATCTTTGAGCCCGAATACTTATCAAAAAGTATGGTGTCTCCTACCTTTACTTCCATAGGCTGACGTTTGCCGTCATCTGTTACCTTGCCGGAACCAATGGCTACAACCGTACCTTTCTGAGGTTTTTCCTTTGCCGCATCCGGGATGTAAAGACCGCCTGAGGTCTTTTCCTCTTCGGACGAATACTTCACGAATACCCTGTCTCTTAATGGTTTGAATTTCATAAAAATCTCCTTTCTTTATTTAGCTGATAGCTGACAGTTTGTAGCTAAGCCTTAGAATTGTTAGCACTCTCTTTAAATGAGTGCTAATATAATAGACAGCAAAAGGATTTAAGGCAAGGCCATTTAAAAGCAAGAAAAGGTTGAAAATCTCAAGAATTCTTTTATTTTAAGATATTTCCTTCTATTTTCTAAGTTTTAATAGTTTTTTTCTTGTTTTCTATGAAATTTTCGATAGCTTCATGGAAAAAGTCACCCTTATTTCGCACGACCTGCGAGATACGGCCATTATAGAGTTTTAACCCTTCCTTTAATTCGGCAGCGAATTCCGAATAGAAATTGTTATTTTTAATAGACGCATCCATTTTGGCCGTGCTGTAAAGATATATGTCGGATATTATGGTTCTTGCCAGCCTTTTCGCCCTTTCCACGGCCTCATCGGGAGCTGCTTTAATTTCTTCTTTAAGTGGAGACTTCACCTGCGGCTGAACCGCTGCCCGAGGCAAAGTTTCTACCTTAGGCTTTTCTAAAACAGGTCCTTTCGGCTTCTCCGCAACCTCTTCTTTCGGTTTCACCCCTTTTAACACATCGATTTTTTCCATAAGAAGGTCTTCTATCCGATGTTCCTCGATATAGTCATCGGATCCATACAGAGAAACAGGCTCTCTCCTATATCGCGTCTTGTCGTAGAGCGAGCTTATTAGTATTACCTTTATTGCCTTCGTCTCCGCCCTCTCCTTCAACCTTTTACATATTTCGAATCCGTATATCTTAGGCAGCGCAACATCCAGGATCGCCAGGGATGGGAGTTCCCTTACGGCTTTTATCATTACATCTATCCCGTCATTTGACGTAATGACCGCATAACCATTTTTCGTGAGTATATTACTTATGCGACCAACGATCGATGGATTTTCATGTGCAACTATCACCTTATTTTCAAGCGGCTTGATCTGCACGGCAGGCTTTTTAACCAAAAGCACCGTACTGCATTTTGGGCACTTAAATCGTGTACCTTCCGGCGTAAGTTTTTCATCCGCAACCTTAAGTTTCATTTTACATTTGGGACAGCCAACTACCACGCTCTAAACCTCCTCTTGGGCAACCAGAGCTTAATTGTAAGAAGTCCTGCAACGAACCCTCCGACATGGGCAAACCATGCAACTCCACCCTGTGATAGGATTCCCTGGCTCAGGATTCCATTAGCGACTTGTATAATAGCCCAAAATCCAATAACTATCAAGGCCGGGATCTTTACTACATCAAAAAAGAATCCAAAAAATATAAGCGTATGCACCTTTGCGCGGGGGAACATAAGAATGTATGCCCCCAGAACTCCGGCAACCGCGCCACTTGCACCTATCATCGGTATTGTCGAAGACGGGGCTGCCAGTGCATGAGAATAAGCTGCTACAATACCGCTTACCAAGTAGAATAAAAGAAACCTGAAGTGGCCCAGGACATCTTCGATGTTATTACCGAAAATCCAGAGATAAAGCATATTGCCGCCTATATGTAATAACCCGCCGTGAAGAAACATGGACGAGAATATCGTGAGGGCAGGATGCAGAGGCTGGGTCTGTTTTAAAGAGATCAGATTCGAGGGAATCGCCCCGAATGTAAATACTATATATTTTTCTCCGGAAGGCGAAATTAATTCCCATATATAAATAAGGACATTTATTACGATTATTCCTATAGTAACAAATGGGAATGTGCGTGTTGGGTTATCATCTTTAAATGGTATCAATCTTACCTCACCTTATTTTAATTAATAATACTACCTTAATCAATTATTGCATGAAAGGTTAAAGGAATTGACAACAAAAGACTACAACCTATATTCTAAAACATTAGCCTGATAATGACAGCACCGGGCTAACAGTTAATTTTATGGCACAGGGCATCATAGAAAATCTTATAACCGAACTTACAAAGCTTCCCGGCATAGGCAGAAAAACCGCTCAGAGGCTTGCCTTCTTTATACTCGCGATGCCGGAAGAAAGTGCAAAAGGCATTGCAAAGGCCATAAATGATGTAAAGGAAAAGTCCCGGTTCTGCAGCAGTTGCTTCAACATTACGGATTCCGATCTGTGCGAGATATGCGAGGATGGATCGAGGGACAGGACACGGATCTGCGTCGTAGAAGAACCGAGCAATATACTTGTCGTCGAAAGGGCAAGGACATTTAACGGCCTGTATCATGTCCTGCTCGGTGCGCTCTCGCCCATAGATGGAATGACGCCCGACAGACTAAAGATCGCAGAGCTTGCAGAGAGGGTGAAAAACGATAGTGTAAGTGAGATTATCCTCGCAACGAATCCGAACACAAAAGGCGAGATGACGGCACAGTATATAAAAGATGTTTTGAAGCCGTTTGATGTTAGGGTTACAAGAATCGCATACGGCCTTCCCATCGGAAGCGACATCGAATTCGCAGACGAGGTGACCTTGAGCAAGGCAATAGAGGGAAGGAGAGAGATGTAGAAAATTTGGTTGTTGTTATCAAGAATTCAGTCCGATTTTTTTAGTACGCCTGTCCAAAATCTTATCGAAGGTCCAAAGAGGAACTTCTGTTAAAACGGACGATGCAATCAAATGGACATCTATATATCCTAATCCTTTTCCCATCAGTTGATTATTCTCAACAAATCTTAGGACTTCTTCATCCTCTGCCAAGATTGCCATAGGCAGAGATTGAAGATAACTAAGGATTTCTTTCCTGTTTTTTAGATTACCACAGGCAAGCTCACCCACAATAAACGGATGGCATACAACTTCCCCATCATTCAATAATCTCTCAAGGCCAGGATTTCCATCACACAGGTGAGACACCCATACTGAGGTATCAACAAGAACCATTTTATCACCCTGCTGTTCGCCGGCGAGGTATTATCTTTAGCTCCTTTTCAGTTCCGCCCAGTTTTGCAAGCCTCTTACCGCTTTCCATTGCAATTAAGGCCTCTAACCCCAGTTTGACAAGCGTTGTTTTTTCTTT
>JACQXD010000001.1 GCA_016208875.1 Nitrospirota bacterium | reverse complement strand
TTGCCAAGGGGGGATTGAGGGGGGTGAGATAATCGTCAATCTTTTCCATAAGCTCCTTGATATCCGTGCCGTCTTTACCCGATTCGCTTTCTATAAGGAGTCTATCAATGGTATCAACGCAATTCAGCAGCAGATCTACCGCGTTATGTGATATGGGCACTGACTCATCTAAAAGAAAAGATAAAAATATATCTTCCATCCTGTGACAGAGTGTTCCGATAGAGGTGAGTCCGAATGAATTCGCATCACCCTTAAGTGTATGTATCTCTCTTTTTATGGACTTAAGTATATTGTTATCTCCGGACCCTGTGTCGAGTTTCAGCAGAAAGTCCTGAAGGTCTTCTATAATCTCATGCGACTGAGAATAAAATATCCCTGCCATTTCTTCGTAATCGTCATTGCTCAGATGTCCGAAATTACTTTTCACCTCTAACTCCCGTGTCTCAGAATAAGGAGTATATTCATGGCTGAACCTCACTTTCGATTTTTTGATAGGCGATCCCGTTATTGTGATGAATGAAGCGGAATCCGGGATTCATTCCCTGAAGACTCTCGGCATGTCCTGTGAGAAGATAACCGTAAGGATTTAGACTGCGATAGAATTTGGCTATAAGTCTCTTCTGTTCCTCGACGTCGAAATAGATCATAACGTTTCTGCAGAAGATCACATCGAGATCGCTTAAACCGTTTTCATTCTTCAGATTGTGAAGGTCGAATATTACCAATTTTCCAACTTCGTCCTTAATCCTGTAAAAGCTTTGCTCAGAAAATGTATTTTTTTCGTCATTCCCGCAGTTATTAAGCGGGAATCCAGTCTTTTGTTTTTTTTCTGGATTCCCACTTTCGTGGGAATGACAGGAAGATGCTTTTTCGAAATATTTATCAACGTAATGCTCATCCACGGTTGCACGAACCTTTTCCTCGTCATATTCTCCCTTGCTTGCATTCTCGATAGCCGTAAGGCTCAAGTCCGAGGCGAATATTTTTATATCCCAGTCGTGACACGTTACGCGTAACGCGTTACGAGTTACGGCTTTAGACGGGGCGTTATTCATTACATCGAGTACAAGCATTGCTATCGAATATGGCTCTTCACCTGTGGAGCATCCTGCGGACCATATCCTGAGTCTTTTATGTACATCCCTTTCTTTTCCCTTTATCACGTCGGGCAGTATCTCATTTCTGAAAAACTCCATCTGAGGTTTATTTCTGAAAAATGAGGTCTCGTTAATGGTCAGGATATCGAGGAGTATAAGCAGCTCCGTCTTCCTCCTTTCGGCAACAAACTTGTAATACCAGTAGAAGCTGCTCATACCCGTTGCCTTCAATCTCAGTGCAAGCCTGTTTTCGAGGAACTCTTTACGTGTATCTTTTAGATAGATACCGGCCTCTTCGTATATAAGGTTTCTAAAGAGTCTGAATTCCTCATCGGTCAACATTACGCCACCCCTGCATACAGATCATCCGCTTTTTTGGCCCCGTTGCCGTCGGATTTCCCTGCCCTCTTTTTAACAACTGCCTCGACTTTATCATGGCCGTTTCCGTTGATCTGGAACCTTCCTACTATATCCTGGAACCTGTTGGAATTCGCCCTCAGTTGTTCTGCAGACGATGCAAGCTCCACGGCAGCAGATGCGTTCTGCTGGATCATTGATCTCATCTTTTCCATTGTCTTGACTATCTGCTCTGCGGCCGATGCCTGCTCATCCGTTGCAGACGTCACCTCATGCGTTATCTCCTTTAAGTTCTCGGCAGCCTTTGCGATCTGTGTGCTTCCACTGCCCTGCTCATGGGTTGCGGCTCCTATCTCTTTGGAATACCTGTCCACTTCTACAACATTACCTTCTATACCCTTAAGTGAATCTCCAACCTGCCTGCTTAGATCAACACCCTTTTCAACTGTCTGTGTGGACTTGTCCATGAGCTTCACCGCTTCCTGTGCCTCTTTCTGTATACCCGTGATAAGCTCTGCTATCTCCTTTGTGGACTTTGCAGAACGCTCGGCAAGTTTTCTTACCTCTTCGGCTACAACTGCAAAACCGAGACCCTGATCTCCGGCCCTCGCTGCCTCTATTGCAGCATTAAGTGCAAGCAGATTTGTTTGATCGGCAATGTCATCAATTACATCCACTATCTTGCCGATATCTTCCGCCCTTGAACCGAGGGCTGCGATCGTATCTGCCGAACGGCTTATGGATTTACTTATATCTTCCGTGCCTTTTATAGATTGACCTACGGCTTCCATTCCAAGGTCAACGGCCTTTTTCGCCTGCTGTGATAGATCAACGAGCTTCTGCGCCGTGCCTGCGATCCTCTGGGTAGAAGTCGCCATCTGCTCTATAGAGGCCGACGTCTGGGTAACAGAAGATGCCTGACTCCTCGCACTCTTTGCCACATTCTGAATATTTGCGGACATCTCATGCATAGTTGATGTGGTCTCTTCTACGGCAGTGGCGGAGGTCTCACTGTTCTTTACGGATTGTTCGGAAGTCGCTGCTATCTGTGAAGAGGCTGAAGTTATCTGATCGGAGCCGTTTCTTACCTCTACTATAATATCCCTGAGCCCGCCGACCATCTTCTTAAAGGCATTGCCGAGGACGTCCTTTTCGGATTTCGGGGATACATCACTCCTTAGATCCCCTCCGGCAATCTCCTCGGCGGTCTTTGCCATACCTTTTAGATATGAAGACATATCCCTGAAGGCATCAGCCAGTGTCCCGATCTCATCTTTCCTTTTTATATCTATCTCATCAGAGAGGTCTCCATCGGCTGTCTTTCTCGCCATCTCGGCTATCTTAATGGTAGGAGCTGTGATACTCCTCGTAAGTATGATGCCGGTTCCTACACTGAGCGCGATTGCGATGAGCACGAATGTCAGAATTATTGCAGTTGTCCTCGCATTAACGCCTTTTAATATCTTTTCTATACCCAATGCCTGTTCGAGTTCTTCATCGGAAAGCTTTTCTACGGTGTCCTCCAGTTTATGTATCGCATCCTTATACTCGGAAATAGCCTTATTTGCCTCCTGAGGTGTCCTTATTTTCCCATTCTGAATCAGGCCATACACCTTCTCAAACCCGGATTCATAGAAAGACAGTTCCTTGTGCATTGTCTCCAGTTGTTCCTTTTCTTTCTGTGTGGTAAGTATTTTGTCCAATGAGGAAAGATGTTTTTGCACCTCCTCCCGATCTTTTTTCCACTTCGTCAGATATCCTGCCCTCTTTTCGGCTGAATCAATGTTTAAAAAGATATCCTTTTCAAATCGCCGCAAGCTAAGGATGCCGACCTGAGACATGGCAGCATGATCTGAGGCCATTAAATCATGCTGGAGCATTCTCAGTGTGGAATTGGTAACTGATTGCAGACCAAAATACCCTGCCGCCCCTACGGAGATTAGGAGCAGCAATATCAAACCAAACCCTAACCCTAATCTTCTTCCTATCTTCATATTCTTTAACATTTCATCCTCCTTTTTTATTTAGCTCGTCAGAGATAAGTCTCTAACGGTATCCACCTTTTCAAGATTTAAAATCTTTGCATCGGTGCCGATAGGTCTAAAATCATATTGTTTAAGGTACCGCCTCATCCTTTGCCTATTGGAAAATACGCGTTGAAGTTTACCCTTGTGCGTCGGCACGAGATTAAAACCTCCGACAAAGTCGGCGGGAACTTTAAAGAAACCGTTTTCTTCTTTGAAGGTTATACCCGTCAGCATCTTCATAAAAATCGCTCAGTATCTGTGGAGTTCTTCCTGAGTCTTCTTGCTATGCCGCTCATACTTTCACCCCCACCCTTGCCCTCCCCCCTCAAGGGGGAGGGTTTCCCTTATATCTCCATATGTTACAGATGTCTTTTTCATAAAACTTTTGACATTACCTTTCTTAGTGTCAGTGTCAGTTTTCAGTGTCTTTTTTCTTACTATCACTAAACACTAATCACTGTCACTTTATGCAGCCTGAGGTTCAGCAACCCTCTCGACGCCGGTTACGAGTTTCTTCAAATCCTCAACGCTTAATATCTTTTTAAGGTCGAGGAGGATCACAAGCCTCTCAGCCACCTTTGCCACACCCGTGATGTATTCCACGCCTATGGCAGAGACCATCTCGGGCGGTTCTTCGATATCGTCAGGCTGGATCTTAAGGACTTCGGAGACGGAGTCAACGTGAAGCCCTATCATGTTCCTGCCGTTCTCGGTTATGAGCACCCTCGTTGATCTCGTGTTCTCCTCTCCTCCAAGCCTTAACCGCTTCCTCAGATCAATGACAGGGACTATCTTTCCCCTGAGGTTTATCACCCCTTCCAAAAAAGCAGGGGCATCCGGTACCTCCGTAATATCCGGGAACCTCACTATCTCCCTGATGGATTCTATGCCTACGCCGAACAACTCCTTGCCAATCTTAAATGCCACAAGTTGAAGACCCTTTATCATACTTTTCTCCTCCCTTCATTTACTAATAAGTGCAACAGTAAGAGCACATAAATATTATAAAATCTCCCCTCGCCCCTCTTTACCAAAGAGGGGTAGAATTCCTCCCTTTGGCAAAGGGAGGTTAGCCGTGCCCGCCGGCAGGCAGGGAGGGATTTTATAATTAATGTCTTCATACTTATGAACTCCTTAGTAACTTATTTTTAAATCTGAAACTCATGATTGAAGTGTCTTTCAAACAAGAAATAAAAGTATTCCACTACACTTTTTTTCTCGTCGAGGGTGAGTATTTGCCAGACTCCGGACTTTTTTGCTGCATCTATTGCATCCCTTAAAAGGTCTTGAAGGTCATTCATGCTTTACCCTCCTTCTTAGAGTTTTTGCTATAACATTAATAGCAAGTGGAGTGCCAGAAATAAACCTGTTGATTTTAAAGATTTTTATAGAAATGGTGGTGGTTTTAACAGGGCATACTGCCTTCTCTGAAAGGCATAATGCCCGATAAGGTATCCGTCAGAGATACGGTAGCCAATGTACCTACCTTTTTTATCTCCTCATGGCGATATTCTAAGCCTTCCGGGATTTTTCTATAGGTTCAATAATGAGTTAAGCGACTTGGCCGCTTGAAAGAATAGTTAGATAGTCTCCTGTTTTTAACGGGTGCGACTTTATTTTCATATTCGTATAGTTTTTTCAGACCCATTTTCCGTTACCCGTCTGAGGGGCATCTCATCTTTAAACAATCTTTTAAAAAGATATTGACAAAAGCAATACCTTTTGTTAAAAAATACATATATGGAGATAACATGGTTTGAATGGGATAGCAACAATATCGAGCATATTGCACGGCATAACATATCGCCGGACGAGATTGAAGATGTCGCATTTGATGATGAGCCGTGGATAAGAAAGGGGCGAGAGGGAACCCGGTATATGCTTGGATATACAGTAGCGGGGAGATATCTTTTTACAGTATACATATTAAAGGGCACGGGCATTGCAAGAGTGATCACAGCGATGGACATGGATGAAAAAATAAGAAAACTATATAAGGTAATGTCAAAAGTTTTATGAAAAAGACATCTGTAACATATGGAGATATAAGGGAAACCCTCCCCCTTGAGGGGGGAGGGCAAGGGTGGGGGTGAAAGTATGAGCGGCATAGCAAGAAGACTCAG
>JACQXD010000174.1 GCA_016208875.1 Nitrospirota bacterium | reverse complement strand
AATCTCCCCTAACCCCTCTTTGCCAAAGAGGGGATCAGAAGGATTCCCGACAAGCGGGAATGACAAAGTACGATTTATTTTTTTGATACCCCGCCGTCTCTGCGGCGGGGAGCTTCATTGTTGCTGATGTTGAAGCCGCTAATGGCGATAGGTTGTAGTGAGTTATTTTTAAAAAAGGAGAGGATGGGGAGGAAAGGATGCCAAAATTTTTTCGCATTAATCTCTGGTATAATAAGGCAATACATAATAACGAAGTTGTAAGCGGCAGGGAGGTTATTAAATGCAGGCAGTTAAAGAAAAGCTTACAGAAGAAATAATCGAAGAACTCGGAGGGCTTCCGAAAGAAAAACTTAAAGAAGTGCTTGGATTTGTTTCCTATATAAAAGCAAAAGAGGCGATTGACCCTACACAGTCATATTTCTGGACAAGGGGGTGGCAGAAAATGGAAACAGATGCGGAGAAAGACAAAAAAGCCCGAAAGATAATAGGCAATGGCACTGCAAAAGGACTGATAAAGGAACTTAAGTCTTGAAAATAAAGGCTTACAAGTCCTTCAAAAAAGCTTACAGAGTTTTAAAAAATCCCTGATTAAGATTTTATGAGGGAATGTTGCGAGTGAGGGAGAGGATGGAGGAGGGAGTTTTTATGTGAGGGGGAATGAGAGAAACTGGGAAGCGGAGCTATGTTTCCACGAATGGTATCTTTATGAAAGCAAAGGCACTTTATAACCTGCTTGTCTAAAATGCTCATCAAAGGTGATCGCCTGTTTAACTCCGAACTCATCCATTACAATGAATGAAAAGCAGTCTATTAGTCCCCATGATTTATCAGAACGTTTTTTGTAGAGTGAAAGGGCTTTATCAAATCTGTCTGGCGAAAGAGGGACAACAGTTGTTAAAGGATCATTCTGTATCTTTTCTATTATTGTTATAGCAAGCGGTCTTTGTGGCGGTAGGCAGAGGCTGTTCGCAAGTTCGATAAGAACAAGTTGCGTGGTTATGAAGGGACCTTGAAATTTCTCAGATGATTCTAAAGCAATCTTATGCAGGTTGTCTTTCTTGTTAACCAATGCTATAAGGTAGCCGGTATCGAGGAAAACTCCACTCATCTTTTGGGCTGGCCATAAAGATAATGATCATGCTGCTTTGAAAAATCTTTTGGTAAATCTATGTTAGTAGCTATATTTGCCAGTTCAGACAAAAGCTCAGATTTTTTTTTGCCGTTTTTCTTGCGGGGCTTCAGCGTCCTGATGAATTCCTCCACCTCATCAAGCATGTCAATTGGAAGAAAGTCTATCTCTTTTTTAATCTTCTCTGCCTTAAGCATAAAATCTCAGTTCCTTTTGATATAATCTTAACATATCGGATTATTTTTTGAGAATGATGGAGGAGGGAGTTTTTATGTGAGGGGGAATGAGGGGAGAAACTGGGAAGCGTTCTACCTGTGTTTTCCCATTAAGTTCTCGGCCATTTCTCTTTCTCGATGAATAAATAAATTTTCAATAAATCTCCCCTAACCCCTCTTTGCCAAAGAGGGGATCAGAAGGATTCCCGACAAGCGGGAATGACAAAGTACGATTTATTTTTTTGATACCCCGCCGTCTCTGCGGCGGGGAGCTTCATTGTCTCCTTTATCTCTTCTATATACCTCGGCTTAGTTCCGGGCAAGAAATCAAGTATACCTTCCATTGGATCATTAAGCTCTGAAAACAAAGCTGTATAAAAACTGTTGTTACATAAAATATCAGCAATACGCTCAAACGGATCAAGGCATTTATATTTGTAGAGTATCTTCATTGTTTCGCCTCATGCAACCTCATGTAATCCTTGCTTCAAGTTCAGCCCATGAGGATGCGCCGTCGATCAAACTTATAAACTTAATCTTCTGCACAGAAAAAGTTTAACCTAAGCGGGAAAGTAGAATCAAATGCTTTCCTGAAAAGAGCGGATGACGGGAGGAGAGTTTTTAAATGCGATTTTAAGACTTCTCAATTTGATATAATATCATCAGTTTTGTTGTAGAAGGAGGAAGTGATGATAAGGTTTTTTGAGAAAGACCCGTATGCACCGATTCAGTATACTTATGAGGTTGAAGATATTCTCTATAAGGGTAAGAGCAAGTTTCAGGAGATTATGGTTATCCAGAACCCTCATTTCGGTAGGATGCTCATCCTCGACGGCGTTGTGCAGATAACCGAGAGGGACGAGTTTTTTTATCACGAGATGCTCACGCACGTTGTACTTCACGCACATCCTTCTCCTAAGAAGGTGATAGTTATAGGCGGAGGAGACGGGGGAGCGGTGAGAGAGGTTTTAAAACATAAGACCGTTGAGAAGGTATATTTTATAGAAATAGATAGGGAAGTCATAGATGTCTCGAAGAAATTTTTTCCTGCTGTAGCATGCGATGTTGATGATCCGAGAGTGGAGATAAAGTGTATGGATGGTGCAGAATTTATAAAGGGACGCAGTACCGATATAGACGCAGTGATCGTTGATTCAACGGATATAGTCGGTTTTGCGACAAGTCTCTTTACAAAGGAATTCTTTACAGCGGTAAAAAATTGTCTGACCGACCACGGATTCTATGTTACCCTTTCCGAGTCGCTGCATTTCCATAAGGAAATCGTTATAGAGGTGCAGGAGACGATGAAGGGCATTTTCCCTGCCGTAGATTTATATACCGCACCGATAGCGACGTATGCGGGTAACTGGTGGACATTTTCGGTAGGTTCAAAAGGACCGTCCCCGAGAGAAATGAAGAAGAAATTCGAGATAAAAACAAAATATTATAGCGAAGAGATCCACCGGCAGGCGTTTCTTCCAAAAGGCATGTATGAAAGGCTTATGCAAAAAAAGCTTGAATGGTAGGATTAGCTACGCAGGTCACTGACACAGACACTGATCACTGACACTGTAAGTTACTGAGCAGGTATCGAAAGAGGAGTCGATGTAGATTTCCCTTCGAATACATCCTTTACCTGAGGCCACAGGACAATACCGCTTTCCGCAGTGACAAATGGACCCAGTATCTGCCCGATCTGCGAGAAGAGCCAGCTTGCACTTGCTATAGGCTCTTTAGGCACATATATGATATCCCCGTTTTTCAAGTCGAGGTTACCGGATAGATCGCCTTCTTTTAAGACCGCATGCATGTCCACAGGAAGCAGCAACACTTTCTCCGATTCTTTGCGAAGTACCACAACTTTGCTGTCCTTTGCATTTGTAGTCATTCCCCCTGCCTTTGCAATGACGTCCGATGCATTCATATCGACATCGAGAAGAAATACACCGGGGCTGTTGACCTCTCCGAGTACGATTACCTTCTGGCTCTGAATCGATGATACGTTAATTAGCACCTGTGGATTTATGATATATCCGGAAAGCCTTTCCCGAAGCTCATCTCTGACCTGATATATGCTCTTTCCGGCAACGATGACGTCTCCGACGAGGGGGAACATGATCATCCCCGACCTGTCGATTTTGATACTCCTTTTAAGATCATCGTGCCTGTAAACAGTGATATCTACCGAATCTCCGATGCCGAGTATGAAGTCGAGACGATTCACAGCCGGCGATTCTTTAACAGTGGTATCGGTGCTTGCAGGCTGTTCGTTTTTTGCCTCTGTTTTTACCTTTGACGATGAGGCACAACCGGTGAAAATGAGGGATATAACGGAAAAAAATATTACAATAATGAAATTCGGTTTTTTCAAAGCAAATCCTCTCTTACTAAGGAGTGCACAAGTAAATCATCATTATTGAAAAATCTCCCCTTGCCCCTCTTTGCTAAAGAGGGGAATCTTTCCTCCCTTTGGCAAAGGGAGGTTAGCCGTGCCCGCCGGCAGGCAGGGAGGGATTTTATAATTAATGTCTTCATACTTATGACCGTATTTGTGAGTTCGAATATTATACATCATTTTCAATTTATTTTGACTAATATCTTTCCGTCCGTTCTCTTTGTCGATAGGGCAAATGCTTCCATGATTTTCGAGAATGGGAAGACAGATGTGATCATCTCACTCACAGCGTTAAGTCTGCCTCCTTGAATCAACCTGATAGTATTCGGGAATATGCCGTATCCCGAATGTCCTCTCGAACCGATTATGTAATGAGACCCCGAAACGATTTTATTGAGTTCCATCTCCGACATTGCCTCGGCCCTACCGAGATATATAATCTTGCCTCTTTTCGAAGATAAATTTTGCATCAGTGGTACGGTTTTATTCGCAGCACCGGCTGCTTCTACCTGTATATCAGCTCCCCATCCCGAAGTGATATCCATCAGCGTTTTTTCTATATCATCCGCCTTAGTAAGGTTAAATACGTAGTCGGCACCCATAATCTTTGCGATCTCAAGCCTTTTGTCTATAACATCTATAACAATGAGTTTTGCCGCTCCCGCAGCTTTTAATAACAGTACCGCTCCCAGACCAATGGGCCCGGCACCATAAACGATTGCGTATGCTCCGGGATTAAATCCATTGCCTGAAATGAAGATGCCGTTATAGGCACAGCCAAGCGGTTCGATTAGCGCGCCTATTTTGAATACATCATCCTTCGAGAACCTTTCTTCGAGACTGTTGAGGTCCCAGCAGTATTTGGATTTAACGGCTATATATTCGGCAAATGCACCGTTTGTCGTCAGCCCCATCAGTTCGACATTCTCGCATTGGTTTAACATCCCGCTTCGGCAGGGCAGACATCTTCCGCACCAGAAGATGCTTTCGCCGGTAACAATATCACCTCTTTTGAATCCTGAGACGTCTCTGCCGACTTCCACGATCTCGCCGGAGTATTCGTGTCCTAATATGCAGGGTAGTCTGGCCGGCCCCGAAAAAATTATATAGCCGTCGGTATCCGATTCATAGACATGGGTATCCGAGCCGCAGATACCGCAATACTTAACTTTGACGATTATCTCGTCTGCATTTACTTCCGGCTCCGGCTCATCGACAATACCGAACGATGGATTTTTCCAGAGCAAGTTTCCGGATATGGCTTTTCTCCCGGATGACTCACTGTCTGTCGGAGTATAACCTTTTCTCGGACTCCAGTCGGCACGGGCTTTTAGTACCTTCACAGCATATCCCTTAGTGCCTTTTTATCTATCTTCCCGCTTCCTATCTTGGGAAGCTCATTTACGACCACGATCTCTTTCGGAATCATATAGTCTGCCAGTCTTTTTTTACAGAAATGTTTTATATCCTCTTTACTGATTTGACATCCGTCCTTTGTGGTTATAAAGGCTTTCGGTACCATTCCTCTCAGGCTATCTTCAATGCCGGTAACGGCAGCTTCCTTAATATGCGGGTGGGACAGTAATACGATTTCAACCTGTAACGGATAGACCTTTAATCCTGCAACCTTTAAAAGACCGCTTTTTCTTTCCACAAAATAATGGTAGCCTTCCCGATCCCTGTAAGCCAGATCTCCGCTGCAATAGTATCCGTCGACAGAAGGAAAATCATGGTTCTCGAGATACCCTGAGATTATTGCCTTTCCTTTAAATAACAGTTCCCCGATCTCTCCTGGTCCTGCTTCGTCACCCCTTTCCGTGATTATTTTAACCTCATAATACGGACAGACCTTGCCGCAGGAACCGTCTTCCCTGAAATTTTTTGGTGTATTCGCAAGCGATATCCCCGATGTCTCCGTGCTTCCCCATACGGAAAGGACCGGAATACCGAAATGCTTCCTGAAAGATTGCGTTATATCCGGACGGGTATACATACCGCCGCTTTCTGCTATTCGCAGGCTTTTCATATCGAAATCTTTACAATGGGCGGAGAGCATGCCGTACATCGGTGCGAGGCCCATCATGCATGTAACGGAATTATTAATTATGGTTTTGGCAATTGTTTTCGGGTTTATTTCCTCGAGAAGTACCAATGTGCCTCCCGTGTATAGCGGCCTTGCAAATAATTCATGCGGATGTGCAAATGAAGCAAACATGCATAAATGGATATCGTCGGAGTTGATTCCCATCGCCTCGATCGCCGAAAGCGTATTCCAGAATATATTGGAATGGGTAGCCATGGCGCCCTTCGGGGTGCCGCCCGATCCGGTGGTATAGTTCAGGTAAGCTATGTCGTCCGGTTCTATCTTTATTGCCATCGGGTTGTTATCATGGTAACAGATTTTATCCCATGGGATATACGGATGTTTTCCCTTTCCAGTAACAATAATCGGTTTAATTTTCGACCCGGCCTCATTATCGAGTACATGTAAAAGTTTGTCTTGAACGATTATGGCCGACGGTGATAGCCCGCGTATGAACCCGGTGATATCTTCTTTACTTAGAGTATAGTTAACGGGTACCGGAAAGGCACCTATCCTTTCAACGGCAAGAAACGAGATTATAAGCTCGGGTGTCCTCGGCAGTATCAGACAAATCCTATCCTTTCTTTTTATACCCTCAGACAGAAAAAAGGCCGACATCCGGGTTACCAGACCGTGTACATCTCTATATTTAAAAGTTGTATCGTGGTAAACAATAAAGTTTTTATAAGGATTACGAAGATTATTATTTTCGAGTGCGTCGTTGGCGGTAAACTCTTCGACTTCTACCCTTTCCTGTTCATCAATGCGCACCATTTCTCCTTAAAACAGCAGGTATTGTAAGAAAAAGGATTTTGATGTCCATGAGCAATGACCATTTCTGCACATACTCGATATCATACTTTATCCAGTCCCTGAACTGGTGGGTACTCCTCCCTTTTATCTGCCAGAGTCCGGTCATGCCGGGTTTTACCGTCAATCTCGTTTCCATCCACCGGTTGTTTCTGTCCATTTCTTCTCTTGCCAATGGCCGCGGCCCCACAAGACTCATCTCTCCTTTCAGCACATTGAGCAATTGCGGTAATTCATCGAGGCTCCATGTCCTTAAAAATTTTCCGACTTTCGTAACACGCGGATCATTTTTAACCTTAAACATCGGGCCGTCCACCTCGTTTTTAAGTTTCTTCTTCAAGTGCCCTGCATTGTTTACCATTGTCCGGAATTTATACATATAAAGTTCTTTTCCACCTTTGCCGCAGCGCTTTTGCAGGAAAAATATAGGTCCCGCACTGTCCAACTTAATCACGACGGCAATAAATAAGGACAGGGGAGCAAAGACAATGATAAAAAATAAACTCCCGCAGATATCCATTATCCTCTTTAACGTATTCTGCACAGCCATAGTGTTAACAAATTCATGAGAATATGCCTTTCTGTCCATTACTTCAAGGTCTTCTTCTTTCCTCATATTCCTTTACTACAGTTAAAAATGTTTGTTTTTAAATGACTGCTTCATAAAAAACGTTTCTTATAAAGTAATCTATCGCTTATAATGCCAACAGTCAAGATATTTTTTACAAAGGTTTTTTTACAAAATCTCAAATTGATTCGGAGCGATCACGATATCCTTGTCCAACATTGTTATAAGCCCCTTGGATTTGAGGGATTTCATGGCCTTTGTTACCGACTCCCTCGTAGCGCCTATCTGGTTTGCAATGTATTGATGGGTAGGACATTCGATTGCCACAAAACCATCCGACAAATGTTCACCCTGTTCATTGGCCACGTCAATCAATATTTTTGCTACCCTTCCCGATACGTCGAGGAAGGTGAGAGTTTCGATTGTCTCGTCGGCCTTCCTTAATCGCTTTGCCAGACCGGAGAGGAGATTGATCGATATATCCGGGTTTTCCCTGAGTATTTTAAGGAAGGCGTCCCTTGAGAGGACTAACATCTTAACTTCGTTTATTGCCTTCACAGTAGCAGAACGCGGTTTTTTATCAAGGAAACTTAACTCGCCGAAGAAATCTCCTTCTTTAAGGATAGCGAGGCTAACCTCTCTGTTATCCCTGTTTATTATAGATACTCTAACCTTTCCGGAAAGAATGGTGTAGAGGTCGAAGCTTTGCTCATTTTGCTGGAGAATAACAGTGCCTTCCCGGACGAACATCTTCCTGAAGTTAGACTGGATAATCCGGAGATGATCATCGGAAAGGGATGAGAAAATAGAGATATTTTTAAAATGATCTAAATACATCGGTATTTCGATGTCTCTATTATTTCCTTCCGTCATTAAGAATCATCATCTCCTTGACAATCTTTATAGAGATAAACAGGTTTGTTATGGTGCATCCCGTTTGAATCTTACCAATAAATTTGTCGCACACCCCTCGATAACGATTTTATTATAGACTAATATAACATGATTTTCAAATAATAAATGAACCTCCCCGCCGCAGAGACGGCGGGGTATCAAAAAAATAAATCGTACTTTGTCATTCTCGCTTGTCGGGAATCCTTCTGACCCCCTCTTTGGAAAAGAGGAGTTAGGGGAGATTTATTGAAAATTTATTTATTCAAAAATCCCCCTTCATCCCCCTTTGCCAAAGGGGGAATATAAGGACACCCCACAGCAGAGACTGTGGGGTATTGAAAATTTAATAAATATAAATTTTACAACAATAGATTTACTGGGTAAGTTTACTCCGGTATCGGGAGACGATGATCCGCCTTGCAAGGTCGTGTTTTTCTATGGTATCATCACTTGAGTCTTTAAAGAGTTTTTTGTAGAGTTGAAAAGGAGGAAATCCAAATTAAAATTCAAATTTCAAATTTCAAATTTCAAAATTTTTTTAAAAAACTGTTCACTGTTCACTGTTCACTGTTCACTACTAAAAAAGGTTTTACCCTCATAGAGATATTGATCGTAGTGATGATAATCGGTCTTATGGCGTCACTTGTAGCTCCGAATCTGCTCGGACGGTTTGAAAGGTCGAAAGAGGAGATAACCAAGGCTCAGGTAGAGATGTTGTCGTCCGGTATTCAGGCATATATTCTCGACATGGGGAAATGTCCCGATACCCTTTCCGAACTTATAACCTCCAATGACCCTAAATGGCGGGGTCCTTATCTTTCGAAAAAAGAATTGCCTATTGATCCGTGGAAAAGGGAGTATCAATATAAATGCCCGGGAGAGCACGGGAACTTCGATTTATACTCTCTCGGTCCCGACGGAAGACTTGACGAAAAGGCCATAAAAAACTGGTAGCACATGCTAATAGGTGAGGTCTTAACGAATCTTTATGGTTTGAAACAGGAGGATATAGAAAAGGCGTTAGAACTGCAAAAGAAACTTGGCGGTTATATCGGACAGATACTGATACAGACCGGCTCTATAACGGAAACACAGTTGATCCAAGCCCTGTCGAAGCAGCTCGATATTCCCATCTATAATAAAGACGAACACAAGGTAAACGGTGAAGGTGCTATATCTCTTCCGGACAGCGAGATAGATATGGATTTTGTCGTTAAGAACAACTTTATCCCGGTCGGGGTAGACCATAAGAAATCCACAATAACCTTTATTACGAATGACCCTTTAAATAATACGGTGGCGGATTATGTAATAAAGACTACCGGATACAATATACTTACTTTGCTTGCAACAGAGCAGACGATCAATGAGTTATCCGGACCGTACACCGGTGGAAAAGGCAGTGATTTCGTCTCTTTGCATATAGACGATACCCCTGAGAAACTAAAGGAGATGGCATTCGAGGCGCCTGTAATCAAGTTTTTAAATAATATCTTGAGCAGGGCGGTTGAACTAAGGGCTACAGACGTACATATAGAGCCTGTGAACAGCAAGTATAGGGTAAGATTCAGGATTGACGGTATCCTCCATGATATGGAATCTCTTGAAGCGGCTTTTTATCTCGCTACCGTATCGAGGATAAAGCTCTTATCGGGGCTGGATATCGCCGAGAAGAGGTTACCGCAAGACGGCAAGTTCAGCACCAAGATCGCATCTGCATTCCTCGATATAAGGGTCTCGACCATTCCTACGGTGAAAGGCGAAGGCGTAGTGATGAGACTTCTATATAGAGAGAGGCTTACATTTGATATAATGCGGTTGGGAATGGAGTCGGACCATGCTAAAACAATAATAGAGCTTATATCCAGGCCATACGGTATCCTCCTTGTTACGGGACCTACGGGTTCGGGAAAGACAACGACTCTATACTCTATGCTCACGCGATTAAACAGTGAGGAGAGGAAGATAGTTACCGTGGAAGACCCTGTCGAGTATCAACTCGAGGGGATAAATCAGATACAGGTTAAAAGCGATATCGGATTGAGTTTTGCGTCTTCCCTCCGCTCTATATTAAGGCACGACCCCGATATCATAATGGTTGGCGAGATCAGGGATAGAGAAACGGCAGAAATATCGATACAGTCGGCCATGACAGGCCATCTGGTCTTATCTACCCTCCATACAAATGATGCACCGAGCAGCCTGTTCAGACTGATAGAGATGGGGATGGAGGATTATCTCCTGAATGCCTCTGTGATCGGTGTGATCGCCCAGCGTATCGTAAGGAAAAATTGTCCGGATTGCAGTCATAAATATTATCCGCCCGAATCCGTTCTGGAGGAATACGGTCTCCGTAATATATATAAAAAGCGTAGGGATATGATAAGCGGAGATATGGTTTTTATTCGCGGAGACGGATGTCAGGTATGTGCCGGGACCGGATATAGGGGAAGGATTGCCATATTCGAATGTTTCAATTATACGGATGACCTGAAGGATATATTTCTCAGAAATCGTTCCCTTGAATCTTTGAGGGCACGTCTTAACGAGGCACATAATTTCAGGTCTCTGAGAGAAGACGGTATGTTAAAGGTTATGAAAGGGTTGACTACGATAGAAGATGTACTGAGGGTTTGTTGATGAACTTCGATTACCGGTGTATAGATCCTTCCGGAAGAAACATCGAAGGGAATATATCGGCAGAGGGGATCGCAGAGGCTAAGGCTATATTAAAAGAGAGGGGACTTACTGTCCTCGAAGTAATCGTAAAAGAGGCTAAAAAACCAATACGTTTCGGTCTCGGAAGGGGTGTAAAAGATACCGATATATATAACATGTCTCGTGAGATGAGTATCCTCCTTAGAGCCGGCATCAGGATAGATAGGGCATTTGAGATACTCATAAATTCGGTTTCCAACGTACAGCTTAAAGGAGATCTGTCCGGCATACTTAAAGATATAAGGTCGGGAAAGAGCGTTGCCGGGGCATTCGATGATACTAAAAGGTTCAATTCGCTTATAACTACCATGATATATGCGGGCGAAAGTATCGGGGATATTAAGTCGGCATTCGAGAATATTGCCCAGCATTTAAGATTCCAGATACAGTTCAAGAGCGAGATCAGGAATGCTATGACGTATCCGCTGTTTTTAATATTCGCAAGTTTTTTGACCCTTTTTGCGATCTTCAAATTTATTATCCCCAGGTTCTTCAGCATCTTCGGCCAGAACCCCGAGGCATCTTTACCTTTCACTGCCAGGCTTCTATATTCTGCCGGGAAATTTCTCGGTCTTACAAATATATATTTTTTTCTGGCTGTCGTTCCGTTAATTATAATTTCTATGAAGATGATAGATATAAAAAAAGTATCTTCAAGGATTTACTCATACCTTATCCTGATACCCCTTTTACGCAAATTGATCTTAGATCTCGAACTCTCCAGGTTTTCGTATTCCATGTATTCCATGCTGAACAGCGGCATAGAATTTATCACTGCACTCAGATTGTCGGCAGGCATCATACAGCATGAGCGGATGAGAAAATCCATAGAGCCTACCATAAGCCGGATCAAAGAGGGGAAGGGAATTGCAGACGTATTTTCCCATGTGAGTCTTTTGCCCGACGTAGTACCCAATATGTTGAGGGTAGGGGAGGAGAGCGGTAACCTGAAGGAGATATTTTTTGAGATGCATCGGATGTTCGATGAGAGGTTTAAAAACAGCATAAAAAAGATACTCGCACTGGTGGAGCCGATGGTTATCACCGTCACAGGTATAATAGTAGGATTCATAGTCATATCGCTCATACTGACGGTAATGAGCGTGGGGAATATAAAATTATGAAAATTCAAAATTCAAATTTCAAATTTAACACCCCCCTATGTCCCCCCTTAATAAGGGGGGAATTTAAGGGGGGTGATTTTAAAATTTGCAATTTGCAATTTGCAATTTGCAATTCTCGCAAAGGGTCGGGGTTTACCCTCATCGAGATACTCCTTGTCCTCTCTATCGTAGGTATTATGTTGTCCGTAACCCTGCCTGTGTCTTATTCCATGTATCAGAGGTATCAGTCCTCTCTGAAGGCGGAAGATGTGCTGGTATTGTTGTCCTCTCTGAGAAGGGAGTCTTTTTTATACGGTGAAGAAAAGTTAGTGCATTCGGAAAATGGCAGGCTCTTTATAAACAATGAGTCAAAAGACTTTAAAGATGTATTCGTTCAGATAGACAGGCCTGTGAAATTTTATAAGAACGGGACTACATCGGGCGGGGAGGTAAAGATATATGTAAAAGATTATACCTTTCTTATAGATATCGAATCTCCCTTCGGGGCATTGATATTAAGAACGGTATGAATTCTCCACGCTGTGATCAAAGGGGCTTCTTGATACTTGAAATCTTTATTGCAGGTCTCATCCTTACCTCAAGTATTGCTGCGGCAATGTATCTTTTTAAGATGGGCTTTGAATACCTTCAAAAGGCAAATGATTCAAATGTAATTTCTTCAAGGCTGCCTGACGCAGTGAATCTTATAAAGATCATCGATCTGGAACAAAAGAGCGGGATCGAATCCCTCAGTGACGACGTTACATTAAAGTGGGAATCGAGACTCGTTGAAAAGGGGATACCTGTGTATCAAACACCCGAAGGCCCTATACAGTCATTACATGAGCTTTATCTTTATAAGGTGAACTTAAGGCTTGATTACAAGACTACACAAAGGGAGTATGAGATAAATGTATTCAAATATAAAACGCCGGTTTCTACATCGAGTGTATCATAGGGGATATACGCTTATCGAGGTAATTGTGGCGACTGCCATATTCAGTTCCATGGTGTTATTAGCTACAATGGCCCTTAATCAGGGTCTAAAACAGTATCACGGCCTTATGGAAAGGGGGATAAACTTTTGGGATAATGCAAGGCATTTGTGGGTGAACAGGAGTTTGAGTTCGGCGGTTGATTATTATGTTGCCGATGCCGGAAAGTGGTTCCCCTATTTTTCCGGCTCCCGTGACCGGGTATCTTATATATCCCTCGCACCTCTGGTCGGGGATATTCCCGTAGTAGTATGGATAATAAGAGAACGGCAGGATAACGGCAGATATTCTCTGGTATACTATGAACTTCCCGTATATACAAAGAACTTCAAGGAGATCGAGAGGGATTATGTCTTTAATGAATACAAAAAAGGGAGATCGATAAAACTCCTGATCAACCTCGATGATGTGGATCCCGAGTTTTACGGCTATGACCTTTTAAAGGGAAAAGACGAATGGTCTAAGGACTTTCAGGGAAGTAAAAAAATGACGCTGCCGGCACTGTTAAAATTCAATTACACAGTCGAGGGCAGGAAGAATAGTTTGATGTTCAGAATAAATACAAACTCTATGAGGAAGGCAATCTACAATGAGATATACGCAACCCAATAACGGTTCTGCAACAATTCTAACACTGCTCATATCCGCAGTCATAATAACCGTCGGCATAGGGTTTAATTGGCTCGTAAAAGAACATCTCAGGGCTGCAGAGGGCTTAAAGAATAAAACAGAGGCAATGCTTAATGCCCATTCTGCATATGAAAGTTTAATATACGGCATACTTTCAGGGACATTAACTCAGAAGGAAGTGGTGCTTAATAAGGGAGAAGATATTCTTGGCGTTAAAAGCATACCTATAAACGGCAGCGGTGTTTCGATAAGTAAAGGTGTAACTATAAGAATTCAGGACAGTAACGGCATACTTTCCCTCGGCAATCCCGACACGGATGTTATTAAGAGGCTGGTAAAGCTGATAGTGCCGGAGAATAATAATGTATCGGTTATAACGGACAGTTTCCTCGACTGGATAGACCATGACAAACTTACACATATAAACGGCGCCGAAGATATGTTTTATCGTTCGGAAGGGAAGCCATATACGGCAAGGAATTATCCCGTTCAATATAAGGAAGAATTTTCATTTATAAGAGGAATGGACGAGGGTATGCTCATAAAATTATCACCCTATATTACGCTTCTTCCGAATATGGGTTTTAATCCGAATACTGCCCCTGACGAGGTACTAATGGCCTACCTCGATATAGATAAAGACACTATGAGAGATCTCAAAAATTATATCTCCGACAAATCTGTTTCCTCCGATACGGAGCTCTTTGGTCTTACGGGAAGAAAGATCGTAAGAGACGAAGGTATTTATTTTTTTCCCTCGAGATTTTGGGAAATAACAATAGATTCAGGAAGCCCGAAAAGAGTATACTCCATACATGCAGGTGTTGATATAAGATATGGGCTCAGATTTCCTTATAGTGTTATTTATTGGAAGGAGGAGTAAATGAGCATAATTGTAAATTTATCATTGCAAAATTAGCATGTTAGATTTGAAATGATAATTGATAATTTTACAATTTGAAATTAAATGGGAATGGGTGAATGTTAGTAGCTTATTTGCATAAAGACGGATTAGAGGTATACAGAACTACCGAAAACAAGGTCGAGAAATATGCGTCGGGCACACCCGAGCAGCTTAAGCCTATTAAATCCTTCGGCAAGAAACTCATGATAGTCGGCAGGGATCTTTTTTTGCACATAAGGAAGAGGTATCCGCCTGCATCCGAGAAGGATCTGAAAAAGGCGGTTCTGAACGAGATAGAAGAGATGTTCCCTATTAAAAACCCATCTTATTTTTCTAAGGTGTTTGAAAAGGCAGAAGCCTATACGCTTGTTGACATATGGGCATGGGATAATTCCGGGATCAACGGGGCAAAGGCAGTTTTTCCTTTCACGCACATTATGCCGGAGGATGCAGCCTTTATATCCGATGAGCCCGAGGCGAGCATATTAATGAATAACGGTATTGCATCCGTTGTGGCATATGCAAGGGATGGTTTTATCGGTTCGGTATCTGCAAGGGAGCATATAACCTCACAGCAATTCGACGTCTTTCTAAAAAGCCTCGGGAGGTATTCCAATAGGATTAAAAGGGTAATCGTCTACAATGAGCCTTATTCAAAGATCGTAGACGATTTGAGCGACTTCTCATTGGAGGTTTTAAATAAACAGCCAAAGGCGTATCCTGTCTGCATTGACTATACAGGCAAACTGGATCTAAAGGATTTCAGGATTGCCTCGGGATACGATACTCAGAAAAATATTCATATTGTTATGAGAGGTATAATATATCTCCTTATTGCCGTAAGCATCTCTCTCGGCATAACGGCAAGGAATTATGATGCATCTCTAAAAGAGATAAATAAAAAGATAAGCAGGGTCGTAAACAATGCGGCATCCCTGACATCGAAAACAACGGGTGAGGATTATAGAGATATCGAGGATGAGCTTAATGAAAATCTTAAAGGTAATATGCATCCTCTTAAGGTGATGGATATGCTTGCCCGCTATCTGCCGGAAAAAAGCTATGTGAATAGGGTCGCTTTAAACGAAGGAAGGATCGAGCTTACCCTTTCCTCAAAAGAGCCGCTGAATGTTATTAAGGCAATCGGGCAGTCCGAAATGATCAGTACGGTAAAGCTCAAGGGGGCGCCTGCAAAGGACCAGTTTAGCGGTTCATATACCTTTACAGTGGTGGCAGAACTGAAATGAACAGGGAAGGGATAAAGATAACCATTTTTTATATATTAGGCATACTCCTGATATCGAAACTCGCTGTTATGCCGCTCTATAACTCTGTAAAAGGCAAAAAGGCTGCTTTAAATGAGTATAAAGAAACGTATAAGATGAGGGTTCATACCCTTGAGAGGTATAAATCAGGGAAGAAGGATACTCAGCCGAACACACAAGGAACAATAGTGAAGGCTGTATATCCCAAAGACGTCAATTACCCTTCTATTCAGTCGGAGATACTAAATAAGATAATAAGCACTGCCGAGAAAAAGGGCATGACGGTCTTAATGTTTGAACTGCCCGATATAGTGCAGTCCAAGAAGGTAAGCGAGGTTCAGGTACTAATAAGGCTAAAGGGAACGCTCAGGATGTTTAATGACTTGATAAAGGAGATGGATGGGTGGGACAAGGCGATAAAGTTCAAGCAATTTGATACCTCAAGAAGCGGACAGGATTTTATCTTTACTACGCTCCTGTCGGTATTCAGGGCAGAGAAATGAAACACAATCGGCATAAAGGCAGAATAAAAATCTCCCCTAACCCCTCTTTTCCTAAGAGGGGAATTCCTCCCTTTGGCAAAGGGAGGTTAGGAGGGATTTTAAAATGAAGCGGGTAATCGCATCTCTCAAGGGATATTTCAACAGGTATAAGATGGATATATTGATCTTTACGGTGTTTACTACCGGAGGACTTATCTTTATCCAGAGGCCTGATTTAAACCACGGGTTAGAACAGGTTGATAAGATACCACCTGCTAAGTTATCGGGGCAGTCCGAGGCGAAATCCTCGGACAATGAAAATTACCCCTCCCCCATCCCCCTCCCTCAAGGGGAGGGGGCAAGGGGGAGGGTGACAAAAGTATTTACCTATGAATACCTCGGAAATAGAAATATCTTTTTACCTGATGGCAGCTACGAGCCGGTAAAGGACTTGATACGGATTCCCGAAAACCCTTATAATCTCATTGCTGTACTTAAGGGCAAGGAAAAGAAGGCGATATTCAGAGAGTTTACAGGTAATGTGGTTTCATCTAAGGTTGGCGATAAGCTTATAGACGGTGCAACAATTCTGGATATAGGCGATATTACTGTAAAGGTAAAAAAGGGCAGGGAGACAAAGGAATTCAGGATATTTGAGGTGAAAGGGGCCGTGCTAAGTAGAGAAACAAAAGGTGAAAGAAAATGATAAAGAGATATTTATTTTTTATACCGATTATTCTTTTGTCCCTGCTTTCTGCATGTGCATCGACAAACGGCGTAAAAACCTCTTCGATCCAGCAGGGTGAACCAACTACCGCACAGCCGGCAATTCACGATGAAAGTCGTCAGGATGACTCTGAAAAGAAACTCCATGAGCAGGTTCAGGAACTTGCATATCCCGAATTCAAAAAAGAAAGGAAGCCAAAACCCCTCCCGCCGAGGGAGCCGATAGATCCCAAAAGGGTTGTCCGTATGGAAATGCCTGTTCTTATTAACGCAGAGGCAATGCCCCTTTCCGATTTTATAATCTACGCCCTCGGAGATATTCTCAAGGTTACTTTTTTCATAGACGAGCCTGTAAAGAACATGAAGAATCCCGTTACCCTCAGGATGACCCAGGAGATGCCACCGGATAAAGTGCTTGAGATAGTAATAGGCTTCCTCGAAAAATATGATCTGATTGTAGAAGAAAAGGCAGGGGCTTTATACATAACGAAGACAAGACCGCCGGCTCAGAAACTTGATATAAGGATAGGCAAGGATGTTCCCGATAGCCCTGCCGAGATCGTGCAGATCGTTCCCATCAAACATGTCCGCGCCGATGAGGTGGCAAATATTATAAGGGAAATTTATAGACCAAATGTAAATATCAGGCCGTATTATATTAAGGAAAATGTCCTGTTCCTTTCAGGCCCTGCATCTTCCGTAAAAGAGGTGGTTGATCTTATAGATATGTTTGACGTCCCCTATATGAAGAGCAGGAGACTCTTTATGATCAGGCTTACATATTGGCAGACGGATGAGTTCATAAAACAATTAAGTGCCATCCTCGATGGGCTCGGTTTCGTCATAGCCGGAAGACCGAAAGACCCGGGCATATTCTTTATCCCCATAAAGGTTTTAAATAGTGTGCTGGTTTTGGCTCCGGAAGATGATTCAATGGAATATATCCTTGAATGGCAAAAAAGACTCGATACTCCTGAATCAGCCGGTAGTGAAGAGAAGTCATTTATCTATACACCAAAGTATTCAAAGGCGTCGGACCTGGTGGATGCATTAAAGAATCTTTATACAGTTGTACAGCCTCCTGCTGCCCCAGCAGCTTCACAGCCGAAGCAGGTACTGCCGGCCCAATCCGTTCTGTCCATTGCAGGATTGAAAATGGCTGCAGACGATAAAAGGAATATTATCCTGATCAGTGCATCGCCTGCCCAGTACAAGGCTATTTTAGGCTATCTTGAAAGCCTTGATGTGCCTCCAAGGCAGGTCCTCATCGAGGTAACAATAGCTGAACTGACCCTGACCGATGACCTCAAATACGGGCTTGAATGGTATATAAAGAACAGTATTACAGGTAGTAGTTTTACGATGCAGACACTGGATAGTCTCGGGCTTAGCACCGGTACGGGACTTGCGTTTCAGTTTGTCTCTAACAATCAGAAGTTCGAGGCTGCAATAAATGCCTTTGCACAGGAAAATAGGATAAATATACTCTCGAATCCGAGGCTTCTGGTTATTGATAACCAGGAGGCAGTGATACAGATAGGCACGGACGTTCCGATTATATCCGGAGAGACAAGATCCACTTCGGCAGAACAGCAGACAACCGTTACCACACAGAGTGTCCAGTATAAGAGTACCGGATTAATAGTCAAGGTGAAGCCCAACATAAATACGGAGGGAATGCTGAATCTCGATATATCGCTCGAATCCAGCGAGGCAGCGCAAAATACACTGTCCGATGTGAGTTCTCCCATTATTCTTACGAGGAGATTGACAACCAATGTTGTTGCAACGACGGAACAGACGATTCTGCTCGGTGGACTCATGTCGGAAAGCCTGAACGACACGGAGACAAAGGTACCCTTGGTCGGAGATATACCGATTCTGGGCAATTTATTTAAAACTACCGCAAAATCAAAGACAAAGACGGAACTGATTATAATGATAAAACCTATAATCATTACATCGACGGAAAAGGCAGTAAAACTCACCAATGATCTGAAAGAGAGACTGGAGTGGCTCAAATAAAGAATGGGTAATAGGTAATGGAAGCTCGTTCAAAACCTATAACCTATAAACTATAAACCATGACCTATGACCTTATTTTGTTGGCATTGGATTTGCTTATAAATTTCATATCTTGATTATTATCTCTTGATTAGGTTTGAAGTTCTTTGACAAAATGATACTTAAAGCTAAGAAAATTGGGTTTCTCCAGCGGGTTCAATTTTGCAAATTGAACCCTGATGTTATGCTACAGGTAAAACCTTTTGGTTCAGGTTACAAACCTGAACCCGCAAAGAGGGTAAAACCTTTTGGTTCAGGTTACAAACCTGAACCCGCAAAGCTAAGAAAATTGGGTTTCTTTCCAAGAAACTGTGTGGTATTAAGAATACAGGTATGTGTATTTTTTAAGACAATAATGTCCCCGGCTAATTTTACCTTGACAAATGTTTTTTAGTCTGGTAAATATAGTTGCAAGCGGGGATGACAAATAGTGACAGTGAGCAGTGTCGGTTTTCGCCAAGTAGAATAAGTTTTTACTTACACCGGCACTAAGCACTGACACAGGTATTGCTGGATAAAAAAATGGATAGAGATAAAATAAAAGATATAACAGTTGAGATTCTAATCTCGATAAGGGACGAGATCAATTTTTTTTATTAATTTTTTAACTTGACAATAGTCATTGTTTTATGTAAGCTTTTAAGCATAATTATTATAGTGCTTTATAGCCTATACAAAAATTAGGAGAGGGAAGTCGGTACGGTAACAGTAATTTGTAGTTGGTGACTCTAATAATATTAACAAATTGAAGGAGGTGGTGGCGAAAAGGGAAGGTTGAGATTTTGGATGTAGTTTTTTGACTCACTTAATTTTAGTTAAAGAAGATTTGAAAAGGAGGTCTTAGATGAGTAAGTATTATAAGTTTATAGTTTTGGCCTTGTTGCTTGTTGGCCTGATGGCCGGCTCGGCATTTGCCGGTTCAATAACGGCTAACAATGGCACACCTGCAACTATTGCACTCGAGGCCATGGGAACAGCCAGAAACGTTACATTGAGCGGGGCAGGTAATAACGCCATCAGCTTTACTTCAAGCAGGTCTCTCATAAGCGGTGATCTGTTAGCCTTTACCATGACCAATGTCGGAACGGACGGCAACCCGATATCACTCTGCGAAACAGGCAATGATGTTACTATGGATGCGACCAATACATCGGCAAACAGCACAAACTTTTCCGTGAGGGCGAATCGGAGTGTAACTTCAGGAACGAAAATGTATCTGACATCAATATCCGGTAGCGGCAGCTGTAACAATGCAAGTAGTACCGGACTTGCCGTAAGATTCCAGCCCCTAAGCAGTGCAGGTATGGCAACCGTCTCATTTAATATTACATCCTATGGATCGGCCATTGATTCGGCAAACGCCGTTAATATTGGCAACATAGCCAGGCAGTTTGTAACCAATTATGTTTCGGGTAACTCTACAATCGATTTTGCAGCAAATACTACCTCAAACGGAGTCAGATTCCTCCTCGGTAGTAATACCTCTGTACCAGGCAATGCAGAGATTAGATTTACCGATATGACTTTGAATGCAGCAGGGCTAACAGGATCAGGTCATGCAGGCCTTGCAGTATCGGCAATCCTGGGTCTTCAGGATTCGGCAAGCTGGCAGGGTGTTCAGAGGGTCTATGTGAATAGTAGTCTTGGTTGCGCACTTGCAAGCAATGTTGTAGCAAATAATTCACCTTCAGGTACTGTAAACTTGACTATACCGGCAACTGCATTTAATGGTGCTGCAACGTTTATCGGGAATGTGTGTGCAGACGTCACGGGTAATGTAGCCCTTCAGTCAAGGACAATCAAGGGGTCATATGATATCTCTGTCGGCTCAGGCGGAACCGATCCTACAGCAGACTCTTACGCAACTGTTATGACCTGGACGCCTAATGGATATCAGGGGATTATTCCTTATCTCAACGGCTCCGCAACTTACAAGACAATCTGTATAATTAACAACAAGTCTACTGCAACCGCAAGTGCAACATTGGATATTATAAGCACGGAGAGCGGTGCAACTCTCTCGAGCCTGTCAGGACTTAGCCTCGGCACAATTGCTGCTCAGGGAACAATGCGTGTAGATTTTGATTCTTCGATTACCCCATACAGCTATAGCAGCGGCACAGAGACTGCAGGCACTGCAACAACGCTTACGGGTCTACAGTCAAACGATAGGTACTCTGCTATGATAAATGTAGGGGCATCTCCGACACAGATCACTGTTAACTGTATCCAGCTCGACCCCGCAGGATCAAAGAGGGCTGTCCCTGTATTAACCCAGGTAAGCGCCTCTAATCCATGGCAGCAGTAGGATTGTAGTTGGTTTTTTCAAAAAAGGCGGGCAAATGCCCGCCTTTTTTTTATGTGTTGCTTCTGATCTTTAGTGTTAATAATAAGACCATAAGTAAAACCCCCTTACTCTCGCCCTCTCCCACCGGGGAAGAGGGTAATAATATTGCCCCCCTCCCTTGAGGGGAGGGGATAAAGGGGAGGGTGATTTATGTTGCTTTACTTATGAACTCCTTAGTAATGTATTTAGGAGGTGGCAGTTGGATTTTAAGAAATCAAATATTCATATTTTTTTATTCTTTCTCGTTTTTGCATTTTCCCTCTCTTTAAAAAGTGCAGGCTCCGAGGAAAATAAATGGAAACTCATGGGAATGACAAAAGACAAGAATTTTCTCGTATATTATGACCCCTCAAGTGTAAACTACATCACAGAGACTTATGTGAGACTGACCCTTAAAAAGGATCGTTCCGAGGAGGGGATAGAACAGTTTAAAAAGGACTTTTACGATACTTTAAAGGAAGCAGAGGATAAGTCGGGCGAAAGAATCAAGGGCGACCCTGAACCGCTTTTGAATATTCTGTTAAAACGGGAAATAAAGGAATACATTGTAGACATAGACTGTACCGGTAATGAAATACGTGTGCCTCCCGCAAAGATGTCTGCATTTAATTTTGTAGTTGTGAACGAGATCGAGCCTGGCACAGCCGTAGAGAAGATAAGAGATGAGGTCTGCAAAAAGAAGGACCCGTAGAAAAGTCGGAAGAACCAAAGATGTACATGCTATTTATATTCACCGTGAATTGCCTTGAAGAAAAAAAAATAGCTTCTTCAGGGTTTAGTGTGGGTATAATAGTGTGCAGATATAATTGGGTATAAT
>JACQXD010000173.1 GCA_016208875.1 Nitrospirota bacterium | reverse complement strand
TTTATACCCGCATCTGGGAACCTCACTAATAAATATACTTCTCAAATTGGGTTATGAGGTAATTGTCCCCGGTGGTGAAGTGTGCTGTGGAGTTCCTCTCAGGGCACTCGGACTTAAAGAAGAGGCCATCGAGGTTGCAAAAAAGAATATGCGGATATTCGGAAAATTAAAGGTCGAGGCTGTTCTGAGCCTATGCCCCACTTGTGTTCTCGCGATAAGAAAACATTACCCGAAACTCATCGGCAGCGGGATTTTTAATGCCATGGATATATCGAGTTTCCTTCTCGGAAGGCTCGACCTTGATCAGCCGTCACTATTTTCACAGCGTTATACTAATGTTTCTTATCATGACCCTTGCCATCTCATCTATGGACTCGGGGTAAAAAAAGAACCCCGTGAACTGCTTAGGAAAATCGGTGCTACGATTATAGAGAGGAAAGATGAAGGGTGCTGTGGCTTTGGAGGGCTTTTCAGCCTTACACATAAAGATATATCGAACAGTATAGTACAAAAACAGGCAGATGAACACTTAAAAACAAAGGCAAATGCAGTTGTAACGGCATGCCCCGGATGCATGCTGCATTTAAGTAAGAAGATTACCTCCATGCCTGTTTTTCATATAGTCGAATTAATCGAAGAGGCATATTGCGGGGCCGATGAGGTATAATAAAGAAATTTTTTAAAAGGAGCATGTATGAAATTCTTTATCGACACGGCAAATGTTAACGAGATAAAAAAGGCATGGGATGTCGGCGTTATCGATGGGGTTACGACAAACCCATCTCTCGTATCAAAAGAGGGAAGGGATCCTGTCGAACTATTAAAGGAGATCTGCAGTATCGTTGATGGGCCCGTTAGTGCCGAGGCCGTTAGTCTGAAATCTGATGAGATGGTAAGAGAGGCAGTAAATCTTTCAGGGATACACAAAAATATTGTTGTCAAAATCCCGATGACAGAGGATGGACTCAGGGCAGTAAGGAGACTCTCGGGGATGGGAATAAAGACAAATGTGACCCTTGTATTTTCTCCGAGCCAGGCACTCCTCGCTGCAAAGGCAGGGGCAACATATGTAAGCCCGTTTGTGGGAAGGCTCGATGACATCAGCCATTATGGGATGGGTTTAATACAGGAGATAATGACAATATATGAGAACTATATGTTCAACACACAGCTAATAGTTGCAAGCATAAGAAACCCGTTACATGTTGTTGAGGCAGCAAAGATGGGAGCCCATGTTGCAACAATTCCTTATTCAATAATAGTACAGCTTACAAAACATCCGTTAACAGATATCGGAATCGAAAAATTCTTAAAAGACTGGGAGAAGGTACCGAAGAAATAATTTATGCCGATATTCGAATTTAAGTGCACCAAGTGCGGAGAAGATTTTGAGAAACTTATCTTTGGAAATCAGACGGTTAGATGTCCAAAGTGCGATTCATCGGAGATAAAGAAGAAGATGTCCACATTCGGTATGAGCGGAGTCGAAAAACCATTTGCAGGCACATCCTCTGCAAGCTGTACCTCCTGCAGCAAATCAACCTGCAGCAGTTGTCATTAATCTTCTACTCCGGCTGTCTGAATGGATTTGCCCTGAGAATTTTGCTGAGCTTTAGCGGTCTTTCTTCGAACACGAAAATTCCTGTGCCCCGCTCTTCGAATGTCTGACCCTTTACAACCCACTTCCCGTCCCATGCTATTTTTAATGAGATAGCGGACTTATCTATCTCAACCCATTTAGGGGAGAATACCAGTTCTGCCTTATCAAATGCCTTTATCGCACCCAAAAGTTCCCTGTAGCCTTCTCTCGTTGAATTCTTTTCTATAGTCGAAAGTTCTCTTTTTAAATATGCATCTTTTATTGCCTCTACAACCGAAAATGCCTCCTGTGCAATCCTCGATTCGTCTGTTACCTGTTTAACTTCTTTCTTCCCGCAGGAAAGTATAAAAAAGATTGTGATTATTAAGATCGCTGCCTTTCTCATATTACCTCCCACCTGCTTCCTTGAAAACAAAAGATTTCTCTATTGCCTTTCTTATGCTATCTCTTAATTCATGGTTATGTATAAGGGTAGTAGTTTCGTTTATAAAAACCATTTCATTTTCTGTTAAGACGTTCCTCTTAGGCATTACCTTGTCTTTCTTCTTCTCGGACAGAACCCTCCCAAGTTTAAGCCTGACAGCCCTCACATTGAAACCCTGAAGTTTTTTAATTATATCTTCCTTGTAAAAACTGAGCTGCTGTAGCCATACAGGCGAGTCAACATTAATAAGCAGTTCTCCTTCCTTCAAGAAAGCAGGGGATGTATGAAGCGAGACCGGCGCCTCAAATATGTTTTGCCACTCACTTTTTATGCGGCTAAGCCTAACGGTATCTTCTATCTTGAAGTTCTTTAAAAGAGGAGCAAGGAGCGAATCCGTCCTTTTCACTAAACAGCCTTCTTGACCTTGCCTGATCTCAGGCATCTTGTGCAAACATATTCTCTCTTTACACCGGTGCTCGTTGATATTTTTGCCCGCTGTAAGTTCGGTAATACTCGCCGCTTTGTCTTATTATTTGCATGACTGACATTATTGCCTATTGTTCTTGCCTTTCCACAGATAAAACAACTTGCCAATGTTATCCCCTCCTTCCATCTTAGCCTATACACAATGCAAGGTAAAAGACTTGCAATCATGTATCTTGTACAATTGCATAAATAAGGTTTTTTATGATAACATTTTAAGATTAATGTTACAAGGGTCTGTTCCTAAGAAGAGGGGTTAAAAAAATATATGTCCAAACAGAGAGTTCATGAACTTGCAAAAAAGCTTGGCGTCGAAACAAAAGAAATATTAAACGCGATTGCAGAGCTTGGGATTACGGGGAAGACACATTCTTCTGCCATAGAGCCAGAGGTTGTTGAGAAGATCGAAAAATTCTTAAAGAAAAAAGCTGCTCCACCAAAGCTGCACAAAGTCGCCGTAAAGACCGAAAAGAAAAAGCCAACCGAAGAAAAGGAAGAGAAGAAGCCCAAGAAAAAAATAGTTAAGCCAATGGTCGAAGCAAAACCGGTATCTGTGGTTAAACCAGTT
>JACQXD010000172.1 GCA_016208875.1 Nitrospirota bacterium | reverse complement strand
GTCAAAGTATCAGAGTATCAAAGTTCCGAAGACTCTGACACTATGACACTTGGACACTCTGACACTCATTTGGTTGCTCTTTTCTCCGCTTTGATATTTGTCTCTCATCCCATTCAAACGCAGGCAGTTACATATATAGTTCAGCGGTTTGCATCACTTGCAACATTCTTTTATCTGCTGTCGCTTGTGATGTATATCAAATTCAGGATACACGATTCACGATACACGATACAGGATAAAAAAAATCATGCATCATGTATCATGTATCTTGCATCGTTATTTTCCGCCGTTCTTGCAATGAAGACAAAGGAGATAGCATTCACACTACCGATTATTATAACTCTTTATGAATTCATGTTTTTTGAGGGAAAAATTAAGAGAAGAATTCTGTACCTTATTCCACTCTTGCTTACCATGCTGATTATTCCCTTAAGTTTAATAAAGATAGGAGGCCCGACAGTAAAATTAACAGAAAATGTCGGTGAGGCAACAAGATTTTACAGCTTGATGTCAAGATGGGATTACTTATTTACCCAACCTAGGGTAATAACCACATATATAAGACTTCTTTTTCTTCCGATAAACCAGAATCTTGACTATGATTATCCAACATACAACACATTCTTAAATCCTGAAGTACCTTTATCTTTTTTGTTTCTGCTTTCCATATTTGGACTTGGAATTTATTTGCTTTACCGTTCACGATTCTCAGCCTTCAGCCTTCAGCCTTCAGCCTTCAGATTGATTGCCTTCGGCATCTTTTGGTTTTCCCTTACTATTCTACTTGAATCGAGCATTATACCATTGAATAGTGTGATCTTTGAGCACAGGGCATACCTACCTTCCATCGGTTTTATCATAGTATCCTGTATTGTTGTATCTCATTATGCATCGCGCGTCACGCATTACGCTTCACGATTTTTCCTGACTACTGTCCACTTACTACTGACTACTCTTGTTATCATTCTTTCAATTGCTACCTACCAGAGAAATACGGTCTGGCAGGATAAGGTTAGTTTATTGGAGGATGCAATTAAAAAGAGCCCGAGAAATGGACGTGTGCATCAATATCTTGCAACCGCTTATCTCTTTAATGGTCAAATAGATAAGGCGATAGAGCAATATCAGATCACGGTAAAATTATGGCCGAATTATGCATTGAGTTACTATCTTCTCGGAAACGCCTATGAGAAAAAAGGGTTGGTTAACGAGGCAATAGAACAGTATCGGATTGCGATACAACTAAAGCCGGATTTTACCGATGCTTATTTAAATCTTCTGAACGCTTATATCGGAAACGGACTTAACAGACAGGGTAATGGGATAAAGCATCAGAGATGATAGGGATTAAGGGAAAGAGATGTAGGCATGTTCGGGTGCGAATTAGGTGTAGAAAATCATTAACTTCCTACATTTTGAGGTATTACTTTTTGACCTAAAAGCGTACATGGCAAAGTTCATAGACCTTACAAAAGGTTACTACCTTGTATTCGTACAGAATTTTTATCAGCCGCACCCACCTTTCTTCCATCACGCATGGACTCTGTCAATCGAGGAGTGGTTTTATTTTTTATTCCCTGTATCATATTTGTTCCTTTTTTATTTTTTTAAAAAAAGGGCAAAGGCACGAATGATTATACTGATATCCATTCTTACTTTCATTATATTTCCGACTCTTCTAAGGACAATTAGAGCTACTGCCGGAGCTAATGATCTGGCGTCCATAGTTCTAACACGACTCGATTCATTTTTTTTGAAAAACCTATAATGGACCTTCGAGACCGCTTTTAGCAATATTGGGGGTGCTTCCTTTCCCATAAGCGTGAACCATTTTTTATTAATTCCGTCTTGTTATCGATAAAGTTGTTGTTATAAATAGTGTTGAAGTAACCCAAAGATATTCCGCAAGAATTATTCGAGATTGTATTGAGAGTTAAGATGATATTGGAAACACCCTCTATTCCTATATTGTTATTCGAGATAATATTGTTAGTTAAGATATTTGAGCTATTACTAAGGGTTACTCCATATTTAGTATTTGAGATGGTATTGCCTATGAAAATATTATTATCGGACATACAGTAAATCCCGCGACCATAATAATTAGAATTACCCGAGATGGTATTGGATGTGAGAGTATTGTTAGAGGTGGATGACCATAGAAGGATTCCAAAATTGGTTGGGATAAAATTATTATCGGTAATGGTGTTATTACTGCCGGAGGAGAGCGAGATCGGATAATACACATACTTGCCTGAGCCTGTCATAGTGTTGTTCGTAATAATGTTGTTATAACCGGAAAACTCAAACCCACGACCGCTGTTTGTGATTGTATTATTTGTAATTGTATTGTTGTCACCCGAAAAAGAGATTCCATAACTACTATCTGTAAATATATTATTTGTAATTGTGTTGTTGTCACCCCATAAGAAAATCGAACAAGTGTGATTGGTAATATTGAAATTTTTTATCGTGACACCTGTTTTCCCTGGAATGCAAATCCCAATAGGCGGAGTACAACAAGAAAATTTTCGTGCCAAAATATAACCATTACCGTCAAGAGTGACGTAGTCGCTATCAATCTGTATAGTTGGTTCATAAAATGGTTCATAAAAATCGGCATCATAAACATCGGTTGTAAGCGTACAGGTTTTAGTTGTTGCATCCCAGTTACCTATTAATATGCAGTCTCCACCTCGTACTTGTAATATTTTGTTGAAGGCTGAAATCCACTGATGGTAATTTGTGTCGATTTTGCCTCTGGCGCAGATTCGATGTTCATAGTGACAATGTCAGGCACTGATTCCAATCTCAACGTTATTGTCTCTGAACTATCGAGAATAACATTGACTCTCTTTAAAACTACTCCGTTGTTTATTAGAAAGCCTACTATTGAATCTTACATAAAAATATAACGCAATACGCATGCCTGCTCTCCTATTTTTATAACGTTGCTATCCTCAAACGAAAATATTGCCACAGAGTATATTTTTGATACTTCTGGCTTCCGTATATGTCGATGTGGTATCTTTATATCAAATGCGATACGGTTTTATAGACCTTCACACCCATGGGATAGGCAGATACGATACGCGAACCAACAGGCCTGACAATATCCTGAAGATGGCCGAACTTCATAAGGAGGCAGGAACCGCAGCAATCCTTCCAACGATATATTCAGCCCCGATAGATGTGATGAGAAGAAATATGGAAGCGGTGAAGCAGGCAATGAAGATGCAGGATGAAGGATGCAAGAGCAGCACCCCCCTCAGTCCCCCCGTACTAAGGGGGGAATTAAAGGGGGGTGTCGTGCATCGCGCATCGTGTATTCTCGGTGTCCATCTCGAGGGGCCGTTTCTGAATCCTTTAAGATGCGGGGCATTGGATAAGAATTCATTCATAAGACCTACAATATCTTCTCTAAGAAAGTTAATAGCGGGTTATGAAGATATCATAAAGATAATAACTATAGCACCCGAAATACCGGGTGCATTAAAGGTTATCGAAAAATGTATTGAATTCGGTATGAGGGTTAATATGGGTCATTCCGATGCTGCATTTGAACAGGCCGTTGAGGGAAAGAAGGCAGGTGCAACGGGGGTTACGCATATCTTTAATGCTATGAGGCCGTTCCATCACAGAAATCCCGGACTTGCAGGCCTCGGCCTTCTCGACGAAGATGTTTACGTAGAAGTTATTGCCGACGGTATACATCTGCATCCAAAGACACTTGAGCTTATCTTTTCCAAGAAACGGCTTGACAGGATAATGCTTGTTTCCGACTCGGTGGTAAAGGCAGCAAAGGAGATTAGCAAAAAGGGCATCCTGACAGGAGGCGGGATCACGCTTTCGGGCTCCATCAAGGTGCTTAAGGGTGTAGGGATTCCCGATGCCGAGATAATGGAGGCGGCAATTGATAACCCGAAAAGATACCTATCTTTATGAGATAGGCCTTTGTTTTAGGACGGAAATGTTTATGATATAATCTTTTAAAGCGGATTAAAATGAATGTAAAGGCAGGATATAATATTTTCGCTCATTCCCTGCCTTTTAGATATGCTAATATGGAAAAGGAGGAAGGGGCATGAAAAGACTTTTTTTCTTTATTTTTCTACTATTAATTCCTCTTACTGTAAATGCAGAGGGAAAGGAGGCAAAGAAGATGGTGAAAGATATTCATTGGTTGGGACATGATACGTTCAAGATCACAGGCGAAAAGGTGATCTATACCGATCCATTCAAGATTAAAAGAAAGGATACGGCAGATATTATCCTGATTACTCACGAGCATTATGACCATTGTTCACCCGAAGATGTTAAAAAGATTCAGGGACCAAATACCGTGATAGTGACAGTTGCGGATTGTGCAAAGAAACTGGGCGGAAAGGCAAAGACAGTAAAACCCGGAGATAAGATTAATGTGGAAGGAGTAGAGGTCGAGGCGGTTCCATCTTATAACACAAATAAGCAGTTCCATACAAAGGACAGAGGCTGGGTCGGGTATATATTCACGGTAAAGGGACAGAGGACTTATATTGCCGGGGAAGACCATCCTTCTTGTATTAATATCCCTTTATCTTTTAGGCCAGGCATCCGGTGAGGAGATAAATGGGAAAGCCCTCCTAATAAAAGGCAAGAAAGAACTCGATGCCGGCAGATACATCGAGGCGGCTGAAAGCCTATCCGCAGCCTATGAGGGACTGCCGGTTGTCGGAGATTATATCCTTTTCTGGTTGGCTAGGGCTCAACGGGAGATGAGTAATTACGCCGAATCCAATTCAAGAATAAACGAATTAGTAAAGCATTTTCCCGACTCGCCTCTGAAGAAGAAGGCATTGTCCATGAAGATCAAAAATATTATCTACTCAAAAGAGATGCTGCAAGATTTTCAGATTTTTGGGTCTTATGTCAAAGACTATCCCGAAGACTGTGAAATTAAGTTGTTATTCGCTCAACTACTCAAAAACAAGGGAGAGACAGAGAAGGCAAAGAAGATGTTCAAGGACATATACATCAGGAGTGAAGGCATGTTCTCGAAAATGGCATATAATGAATTGACACCTTCCGATATTACACTGAATGACCTTATAGAAAAGTCGCAAAATCTTATGGATGCAATGGAATTCAAAAAGGCAGAGACCATACTGAGGGCAGCCGTGCTGAAGGACGACGGAAGGCAGAAGGCCGAAATTCTCAAGAAATTGGGGAATTCGGTTTTCAGGCAAAGGAGATATAAAGAAGCTGCTGAGCTATACGAAAAGGCCGGTGACCATTATTCGATGGCAAAGGCGATTTACAGGGCAGGTGAAAAGAGCACGTTCGATGATGTCTTAAAAAAATTGGCTTCGATGGGAGACCGGAGGATTGGCTCGCTATTGATATTGGCTGCATCCGATAAGAGAAGGAATGGAGAGATCGCGGAGGCGTTAAGTATATATAAAAATGTTACGACAAATTACCCTTCGGAGGCCGAGGATTCGTTATGGGGTACCGGGTGGACTTATTATCGCGGCGGAGAGTATCAAAAAGCCCACGATATTTTTTCGGATCTCTACAGTATCTACGGCAGATCGAAATACCTCTACTGGAAGGCCAGGTCATTGGAAAGATCGGGCAAGGATGCAGCCTATATTTACAGACAACTTACAGAAAAGGAAGATGATTTTTACAGTCTGCTTGCGCGTATAAAAATGAGTCAGGAAAGTGAAAAGGAATCGAGGGGGCATGGGGACAAGGATTCAAGTCAAATACTAAAAACTAAGAATTTTGAGAGAGTTGATATACTCATGGAGCTTGGCATGACAAGAGAAGCTATAGCGGAACTATCTGCGGCAGCCCGGAAAGCAGCCGGCTTTGAGGAGCTTGCATATATCTGCTATAGACTTCAGGAGGCCGGAGAATATGGATTGGCGATAACATTAGCATCAAAGTTACCATACGGAAAGGTTACACACGGTATTTTATACCCCCTTGCATATTGGTCGGTTGTAAGGGAGGCAGCATCCGGACATGGAGTCGATCCGCTTATTGTCCTTTCCGTTATGAGAGAGGAGAGCCGCTTTGACCCTAAGGCACGTTCTACGGCAGGTGCCTTAGGACTGATGCAGTTGATGCCCCAAACAGCCTATCTTCTGGACAAAAAGATTAATATGAATATAACATCATGGGAACAGATACATGATATAAAGATAAATATAACTCTCGGCTCGTATTATCTGAACTTTCTGATAAAGGAGTTCGCTTCATATCCTGTAGCCATTGCAGCATACAATGCCGGGGAGGATATTGTGAGGAAGTGGCAAAGATCAGGTAATTATAAGTCCTCAGACGAATTTATCGAGGATATTCCCTATGATGAAACGAGAAATTTTGCCAAGAGAGTCATCAAAACTTATTTTGAATATCTTGAGTCCTCAGGTGAAAAAGATACACCGGGGATCCTTCAATTCGTATCCGCAAGTCTTGACTAAGTAATATTGTTTCTGTTACGTTATAAAAATCGGTAAGGAGCATTTATGATCAAGAAGAAAAACACTAAAACCTTAAAAAAAACTCAAGAGAGCAGATCTGCTCGTTTGTCTAAGGATAAAAAACCGCACTGCTTGCAGAGGCCGAAGAGGCATTGAACGCACTGCCGGGACAAACCGTATTCCCGGATATGGGTGATCAGGCAACTGCAGAAACGGACAGGAACTTCATGCTAAGACTCAGGAGTAGAGAACAGAAACTGCTTAAAAAGATTGAAGACGCGATCGAGAGGATAGATAACGGTTTGTTCGGGATATGCGATGACTGCGGACTGGAGATAGACATAAGGAGACTTGAGGCAAGACCTGTGACGACCCTGTGCATAGAATGTAAAATCCAGCAGGAAGACGAAGAGAGACTCAGAGAGCCATAATCTACATTTTTGTCTTCAGGCCGTATTTATCTCTAAGGGCATCACCGAGCAGATTAAAACACAATGCAGTGACTGCTATCGCTAATCCCGGGAATAATACCATCCAGGGCTCCGATGCAATATATACTCTGTTCATACTCACCATAGATCCCCATGTAGGCATAGGTGGTTGCGCACCGAGACCTAAAAAACTCAAGGATGCCTCTGTCAGAACGTAGCCGCCGAGTTTAATACCGGCCATAACAAGCCCGATGGGTAAACACTGGGGCATCAAATGTACAAATAGTATCCTTGTATTGCTGCATCCGACAGCCTTTGCAGCCTCTATGTAGGGTGCGTCTTTGATTGTGAGGACATAGCCTCTTATAAGACGTGCGAACGATGCCCATCCGACAAATGATATAGCTATCATTACCGTATATATCCCGGGTGAAAGGAATATTATCGAGACTCCAATTGCAAGCAGAAGAGAAGGGAATGCGAGTATAAGATCAACTATTGCTATAATCGAAGTATCGACCCACCCACCGAGATATCCGGCATAGAGTCCGATAATAAGTCCTATCCCCATAGATATGAAAGCTGCTATTACCGCGATACTAATCGATACCCTTCCTCCATAAAGTACTCTCGAAAGGATATCCCTCCCTTTATTGTCCGTCCCAAAAAGATGTTTGATCCCCGGTGGCTGTTTTATACCGTCAAGGTCGATCCTGTCCGGGTCATATGGCGAAATCAGGGAAGAAAATATTGCAAGACAGGAGATAATAATTATTAAAAAACCTGCGATCTTACCTGTCGGAGACATATAACCTGACCCTCGGATCGAGATAATGGTATAAAATATCCACTATCAGGTTGATCAGAACAAATACGACAGTACCGATAATTATGCATCCCATAATTACCGGGTAATCCCTCTTTATTATCCCTTCCATCGTAAACCTTCCTATTCCATCCCAACCGAATATCGTCTCGGTAAGGACAGCCCCGTTAAGATAACTTCCGAAATCAAGTCCGATTACAGTGACCAGAGGGATAAGAACATTCTTGAGTATATGAACGGAATTTATCTTAAATATACTTAGACCTTTTGCCTTTGCCGTATTTATGAAAGGCATATCGGCAATTTCTATAACAGACGTCCTTGTAACCCTTACGAATGTTGCAATGGCAGGCAGAGAAAGCGTAAGCGACGGCATGATAAGAAATCTTATATCTCCCGTACCCGACGGTGGAAAGAGCTTGAGTTTAAGACTTAAAAAAAGCATTATTAACAATCCGCTCCAGAATACCGGAACACTAATACCTATTATAGAGATGGATGATATAAATCTGTCTATATGCGTATCTCTTTTATATGCTGCCAAGAAACCTAAAGAGATTCCGAGCGGGATGGCTATGAGCATTGCCCCTACTGCAAGCTTTATTGTATTTGGGAACTTAATCAGGATATCATCGAGAACTCTCCTGTTTGTATATAAAGACCTGCCCATCTCACCTGTCAACAGTAACTTCAGATATCCGGTGTATTGGCTTACTATGTCCTTATCGGTACCGAGTTCTTTCCTTATCTTTTCGATGATTTCGGGTTGTGCCCTTTCACCGACGAGTCCCTGCACGGGATCTCCGGGCAGTACCTTTGTCAGGGAAAAAGTAAGCAGCGTAATTCCGAGCAGGAGAAGGATCAAAAGCAAAAGACGTTTTAAAATGTATAGTTTAATAGCGGCGCTCCATTCACCCTTTTAAAAGGGGAATAAAATTCACATTTAGTAAGCTAAAAGCTAATAGCTGTCAGCTTATGATTGTATTTTTTCAGCATCCTGTTCCTTTTTTTGTTATTTTGGAGATATAATACCATACAAATTAATTTTCCATAAATTGCATTTATCGTTTTATTTATAGAATTCATAAATATTTTTATTGATAAATTGAATTTTTTAGTTATAATAAAACAATTTGCCTCTTTGAGGCAAAACAGAGGCAACAAACGCGAAGTATCGAGGTGCAATGTATGTACGGCAAGAGATTCGAAATTATCATCATACCCATAATATCTATAGTTCTTCTGTTATTTATTTCAGGCTGTGAAATGTTCGGCAGTTCGGATGACAGTTCGTCCAGTACCGACACCTCTACCTCTACTTCTACTTCGGATACTACAGCACCGTCTGTTACCAATTATTCGCCTGGATCAGGGGCAACCGGTGTGGATGTGAATGCAAACATGTGCGTTTCATTCTCGGAACCCATAGCACAGGGCTTTACCTATTCGATGACCTTTAGCGGCGGCAGTGTTGATGTAAATCCAAGCCATAACAGCGATACCGTTTGTTTGCAGCCAAAACACAGGCTGGACTATGAAACGCAATACACTATGACCCTATCGGGTATAAAAGATGGTATCGGAAACAATCTGGGTACGGTATCATGGTCGGTTACAACAGCTTCTTCCGCTTCGTTCACTTATCATATCACTCCGGACAGTCATAACAGCGATGTCGGCCAGTATAATTCGATAGCCATATCTCCGGTAGACGGAAAGGCTTACATAGCCTATAAAAATACTACGGACGGCGGGATTTATGTAATCTTTTCGGATGGCAATAACTTTGGGTGGTGGGACGGAGGTATAAATCCATTTAAGGTTGCTGCTCCCGCCAACGGTTCGGCAGCGATCTTAAACAGCGCCTTTGCCATAGACAACAGCGGAAACCTGCATATTGTTTATCAGGATACGGTTAATGGGATAATACATGCCGTTGTTTGGACCACGGGAGGGGTAACTTATGATAACTTATATAGCTTCACCCCAGTATCTTCCGGCAAAGATGCTTCACCCGATATAGCCATAGACAGTTCAAACGGCATTCACATAAGTTTTTATGATCCGGATAATACCGCCCTGAGATATTTCACAAATATCAATGGCGGTGTGTGGCAGAATGCAATAGTTGATACAGGCGAATCTACCGATGATCCCGGATATAATTCCTCTATAGAGATTAACTCCGGCATTATATACATAAGCTACTATGATTATCATTCCACTAACAGTAATGGCAACTTGAAATACGTTAGGGGCTATATGGATGGTTCCGGAGTATGGGTCAGTTTAGAAGGCCCTATCACTCTCGACAGCACCGGTGACGTAGGAGAACACTCCTCTCTGGCCTTATACAACGGGAGTGTATATATTGCATATTATGACGGAACAAACAGTAATATTAAGCTTATAACAAATGCCTCAGGTTCATGGATTTCATCCACTATAGTGTCGGGTTTAATAGTGTCGGGTTTATCGGCAGAGACGTTATTCCCTTTCATTATAGAACCGAATGGAATAATGCATATGGGTTACTTTAACGGGAGCACTCTTTATTATGCCTCAAAAAGCTGGGGCTGGCAAACCCAGGCAATTGATTCAAGCGGGAATGGGTTTTATACCTCTATAACGGTGGACGGCAACGGTAAAGTACGCATCTCATATTATGACGCCACGGATCATGATCTTAAGTATGCACACCAGTATTAAAGCTGGAAAGCGGAAAGAGAAAATTTAACTTAGACTTGTGGAGAGCAAAAATTCTCTTTTACCTCTTTACCTTTGGACTTAGTATTTTGTCTTTAGAAATTCCTTAACGGTTAGTCCACTTTTACGTATCAATCCCCTTAACAACCCGGGAGCTAACTCTTTATGATTGGGTATCGAGAGGGTTGGTTTTGATTCGTGGTAAAGTATCATATGACTGCCGGTCTGATGATCTAATTTATAGCCAATTTTTTGGAAAATCCTTACTGCATCATTACCGGAAATGTTAGAAAGTATTCCCAATTAAACAGTTACCTCTCCTAAGAAAACTTCTCCTGATTCACGAATATCAAGTCTTCCATGTTTTTCTTCTACACGTAGCCAACCCTTAATGGCATCTTTTATATTATTCAATGCTTCATCAATTGTCTTACCCTGACTCATGCAACCAACAAGCTCCGGCACATCCACTACATAACCATTATATTCGTGGTCATACATTATAACGACCTTGAATCTCATCAGACTTCCTCCTTTCGGCTTGATAGATTTATGATACCACAAGTTATCATCTCTTCACCCTTAATATCCCGTCCACCGATGCTATCTTCTGCATAAGGGCGGCAAGTTGTTTTTTATCTTTTACCTCGAGAATGAATCCGATATGTGCCTTTTTCTCTACGGTTGAGCTTGCCTCAAGATGTCTGATATTCACATTTACGGATGAGATGAGGGCGCTCAGATTTGCAAGTATTCCAGGTTTATCCACAGTCTCGACGAGAAGCCTTGCAGGATATGTTGAATCTCCTTCTTGTTTCCATTCCACATCTACAAGTCTTGCGTCATCGATAGCAAGTCGCTCAAGATTATGGCACTTTCTGTTATGGATTGTAACTCCCTTACCTCTTGTAATAAAGCCGACGAGATTATCTCCGGGAATGGGGAAACAGCATTTTGCGGTGTGATAAAGGATATTATCTATGCCCTTAATACTTATGCCCTTCTGTTCCACTTGCGGTTTAACAGTCTTTGTCGTTACTTCTTCGGCGGGCTTTTCAGGGAGAAGTTTATTTATGACCTGATGCGGAGAGAGTCTGCCGTATCCTACAGAAACAAGAAGGTCTTCTAATGAATGTATCCCGAAAGATTTTGCAATCTCCAGCATACTGTCCGATTTGAGCATTGAGGCGCCCAGGCTGTGTCGCTTCAGGTCCTCCTCAAGAAGTTTTGTTCCCAGTTCGATGCTTTGCTTCCGTTCTTCTGTCTTTATCCATTGCTTTATCCTGCTCTTTGCCCTTTGTGTTACGACAAATTTCAGCCAGTCTCTACTCGGCCCGTGTACAGGCGAGGTTATTATATCTACGGTATCACCATTCCTGAGGTGATATTTCAAAGGTACGATTTTACCATCAATTTTTGCCCCCACGCATCTATGCCCAACCTGTGTATGTATGCTGTATGCCAGATCAACAGGTGTCGAGCCTACAGGCAGTTCTTTTATGTCTCCTTTAGGGGTAAAGACATATACAACATCGGGAATGACCGCTCCTTTCACCTCTTCAAGGAAATCTTTTGCGTTAGAGAACTCTTTCTGTGACTGTATGAGTTCCCTCAGCCAGGAGATATATCTGCTGTCCTTTTCGTTAATCGCTCCTTTCTCTTTATACCGCCAGTGGGATGCAATTCCATCCTCGGCAATCCTGTTCATGTCTTCTGTCCTTATCTGAAACTCAACCCTTTCTCCTTTGGGCCCTATTACTGTTGTGTGCAACGACTGGTACATATTAGATTTCGGAACACCGATATAATCTTTAAACCTCCCCGGAACAGGCATCCAGAGCGAATGGATAATGCCCATAACGGCATAACAATTCGCCTTTGTATCGGTGATAATCCTGATCCCGAGAACATCGTGTACCTGCTCGAATGTAATCCTCTGCTTCTGCATCTTCTGGTAGATGCCGTAACAATGTTTTATCCTGTGGGAAACCTTCCCGGCTATATTTTCTTCCTTGAGTCTTTTCTCTATCTCCACTGCAACCCCTTTTAGATAGCCTTCCTGTTCCTCCTTTCTCTTCGCAATCTTTTTTACAAGTTCTTCATACAATTCGGGCAGCAGGAATTTAAAACTCAGGTCTTCAAATTCTATCTTCAACCAACCTATACCGAGCCTGTTTGCAATCGGGGCATAAATGTCGCGCGTCTCGGCAGCGATCCTTTTTCTTGTGGGTTCGGGAAGGTGTTCCAGTGTCTTCATATTATGGAGTCTGTCGGCAAATTTTATGAGTATGACCCGCACATTCTCTGCCATTGCCAGAAGCATCCTCCTGAAGTTTTCTGCCTGTGCCTCTTCTTTTGTCATGAATTCCATTCTGCTCAGTTTTGTAAGGGCATTAACAAGGAATGCAACGTCGTTGCCAAAGAGGGCTTTTATATTCTTGACCGTTACTTTCGTGTCTTCGATTGTGTCGTGAAGGAGTCCTGCTGCAATAGTGGTTGTGTCCATTTTCATATCGGCAAGGATGGATGCGACGGCGAGTGGGTGTTCTATGTATGGAGAACCCTCGATCCTTGTCTGGTTGCCGTGTGCCTCGCTGGAAAAGGCATATGCCTTTTCCAGAAGTTTGACATCGGCCTCGGGGTTGTAAGAAATCACTTTCTTTATCAAATCATCAATGGCTGCAACATCTTCCGGCATATTTTATTATACACCCTTAAAACAGTTGTTAGTGAACAGTGAATAGTATTTCACTAACTACTATTCACTAAATACTAACGACTATTCACTAACGACTATTTACTAACAACTGTTCATCGTCTTTATTTGCCCGGTCTGATGGCCTTAAGGTTTAATTGGAGATAACGGTTACCATTATATTCATTCACACCCAGTGTGAATACTGCATCTACGATATCCGGCAATGGTGAGTCCCCCATATCAAAACCGATCGCATCTATAGATTGAAAGCCCTGTTTAAGTTTAAGCTTAAGATGATTGTTCCCGACTATCCTTGGATTTACGACCTCAAGTCTTTTGGCCCCGAGAAAGGGATCTGTATTTCCATGACCCAGAGGTTCAATCATCAAAAGTTCCTTAACGAGTACATTATTGGCCTCCGTTAGTGTTATATCCGCATCGATCTCTATGGAGTGGATAAAATCCTCTCCCGACAAACTGTCTTTTATGGTGTCCTGAATTGCCCTTTCAAAATCGGGAATATTTTCAACCTTCAGTCTTATGCCTGCTGCCTGTTTATGTCCGCCAAAAGACAGAAGAAACTCGCTGCACCCGGCAAGCCCTTTGCACATATCAAAGGAAGGAATGCTTCTCGCGGAACCCTTTGCAATTCCGTCTTCTATGGAAAATATAAAGGTTGGTCGATAATATTTCTCTGCTATTCTGGATGCAACGATACCCACAACACCCTGATGCCATCCCTCGCCTGAAAGTACAATGGCCGAATCGATCCTACCGGTGTTCAGTTTTGCCGACGCCTCCCGATATACTTCTTCCTCTATCCTCTGCCTTTCGGAATTAAGTCTGTCAAGCCATAAACTCAGGTCCTCTGCCTCTCCGCTCACGTCCGTAAGCAGCAAGCGTACAACATCCGTTGAATCGGCAATCCGTCCTGCCGCATTCAAGCGAGGGATTACCGTAAAAGATAAGGATTCCGCCTTCAATTCCCTGTTATCGAGACCTGAGGCACTTTTAAGCGTCTTTATTCCACATCTTATACCTTCCCGGATAAGTTTCATACCTTCTTTGACAATAACCCTGTTTTCACCTCTAAGCGGAACGACATCTGCTATCGTTCCGATTGCTGCGAGGTCAAGCAGTGATTCCGAGTGCCGAGTGCCGAGCGTTGAGTCTAACGCCTGAGCAATCTTAAATGCTACGCCTGCACCGGACAAAACCGTGAAGCGTAAAACATTAGGCGTGAGTTTCGGATTAACGACCGCAACAGCCTCAGGCAATACAAAAGATGCATGATTCACGATGCACGATGCACGATTTTTTTCTTGTATCATGTATCCTGCATCCTGCATCCTTTTCAATGGTTCATGGTGATCGGTTATGATAACGTCGATCCCGTTTTGTTTTGCATATGATGCCGCCTCAAAAGAAGTTATGCCGCAATCAACGGTGATTATAAGTTTTACACCAAGCTTTTTTGCAATGTCAATCGAAGGTGTATTGAAGCCGTATCCATGGGTCAGCCTGCCGGGTATAAAATAATGAACGTCCACACTGTGCATCCGCAATGTATGAACCATTATTGCCGCTGCAGTTAGGCCATCGGCATCATAATCTCCATGAACAAGAACCCTTTCGCTCATATTGATCGCATGTTTTATTCGTTCAACAGCGGTCTTTACACCTATCAGATCAAAAGGATCGGAGAGATCGGATAATTTCGGGTTCAGGAAATCGTTTATTTGCTGTGGGGTCTTGATGCCTCTGTTTATTAATATCTGTGCGAGCGCAAGAGAGATCGAGGCTGTCTTGGAGATATACCTGATATATTCGGGATTTGTCCTTTTTACAAGCCACTTCCTATTCATAATTTTCCCCCTCTATATTTCTATCTCGCTGTGTCTGCTGTTTCTTAGTCATTTCTTAAGACACATTTTATACCAAATAGGCGTAATTTTTCAGCATAGGGATAAAAGTGAAAGCGGGATGCCGAATCAAGTTCGGCATGACGTCTTGATTATGTAATTTAAAACTTGCCGCTATCGTTTTGCAAACGGCCTTTTGCCACCCCATAACAATACAGTAGGACTTGCGATAAAGATAGAGGAGTAAGTACCGACAACGACGCCCATGATCATCGCAAGGGCAAAATCATGAATGACCTCGCCTCCGAAAAGGAAAAGTGCAACAGACGTCAAGAGTACCGTCATCGAAGTTATTATTGTCCTTGAGAGCACCTCATTGATACTTGCATTCATCACGGCCTCCAACGGCTCTTTATATCTTGCCTTCAGGTTTTCCCTTATCCTGTCGAAGACAACAACGGTATCCGTCAGGGAATAACCTGCGATCGTCAGGAGAGCCGTTACGAGGATAAGATTTATCTCGCGACCCAAAAGAAAAAATATCCCCAAAACCGCAAGGACGTCGTGGAATGTAGCTATTGTTGCGCCTACGCCGAAATTAAACTGGAACCTGAATGCAACATATATGAGTATCCCTACAACTGCAAATGCTATTGCCTTTGCTGCATCTAATCGGAGTTTTCCGCCGACCTTTGGGCCGATGACGGTTGTGGAATCAACAATATACTTATTGTCCGGTATTTTTTGGCTTATAATACCAGTAATCGCATCCGATATCTGACCGAGTTTCTGCTCGGTCGTTTTCACCCGTATCAAAATCTTATTTTCGGTAGGCAGATCCTGCAGATCAAAATCCTTGAGGCCTCCGTCATCGAGCGCCTTTCTTATATCATGGATCACAGGAGGTTTTTCGAATTTAAGCTGCATTGCGGTTCCACCGGCAAAGTCTATTCCAAGGTTTGCCTTTCCGTTGGCTATCTGGATTATAGCGATTATACCTATTATCGATAGAATCCCGGAAAACGCAAAGGCGATATATTTTTTACCAAGAAAGTTTATGTTTGTACCCTTTATCAGTTCTAACATTTAGCCTCCTATATGCTCAGCTTCCTCACATCGTGTCTGCTGTTTATGAAGTCAAATACTGTTTTGGTCCCTACAAGTGCAGTAAATAAATTTATAGCGACGCCGAGGCTCAAGGTTACTGCAAATCCCTTTATCGGCCCTGTACCGAACTGGAAGAGAACGGCTGCCGTTATCAAAGTCGTTACGTGCGAATCGAATATCGTCCAGAATGCCTTGTTATACCCGGAGTCAACCGCTGACCGCGGAGTTTTGCCTGCACGCAACTCATCCCTCATCCTTTCGAACATAAGCACATTCGAATCCACTGCCATACCGATTGCGAGGATTATGCCGGCAATACCAGGCATTGTGAGCGTGGCATTAAGGGAGGCCATTGCTCCCAAAAGCAATATAATATTTAAAACAAGGGCAAGGTCTGCAATTACCCCTGACAGCTTGTAATAAATAATCATAAAGACTACAACGAGTATGGTCCCGATGATGCCTGCCAGCTTTCCTGCCTCGATCGAATCCGTTCCGAGCGACGGCCCGACCGTAATATTCTGCAGCATCTTTACAGGAGCGGGAAGTGCCCCGGCCTTTAGAACTATTGTGAGGTCTTTTGCCTCATCCATAGAGAAGCTCCCTGAAATCTGTGCATTACCCCCTGAAATCCTCTCATTGATGACGGGGGCAGAGTAAACAGTATTGTCAAGGATTATTGCGAGCCTTTTTTTAATATTGGCGGCTGTAACCTCTTCGAAAAACTTTGCGCCTGCTGCATTGAAAGAAATCGAGACGGTCGGCTGACCTGAATCTATACTTACCTTTGCCTCTTTAAGAAGGTCTCCTGTAAGTGCTGCCTGTTTTTTAAGTAGAATGGGCATCTTTCTAACCGCGCCGGTTTCCCTGTTCACTTTTTTCTCGAAGAGTATCTCGTCATCGGCAGAAATTTTTTCTGCAAATTTTTTCAGTATAGACTCTTCCTCGCCGGGTTCTATAGTCGCCGGCAGATCGGCAGCAACAGGCGATGAATCATCTACGAGTTTAAATTCAAGCTGTGCAGTCTTGCCTATTATCTCTATTGCCCGCTTCGGGTCCTTTATCCCCGGAAGCTGGACAACTATCTCATTTGTTCCCTGTCTGTGTATCGTAGGTTCCGCAACGCCGAACTGGTCAATCCTGTTTCTTATCGTCTCAAGTGCCTGATCCGCAGCATTATCTTTAATCCTCTTCATCTCTTTATCGGACAACTTATAAACAAGTTTCGCCTCTGTTTCAACAGGTGCAAGTATCGGATAATTGTCCTCTATGACCCTTCTTATATCCATCGATGATGGTGTGACCGTTATAAGAAGATTACTACTTGTAATCTCCGCACTTAATTTCTTTTTGGATATAATGTCCCTTAAAGACTGTGTAATCCTTTCGGTTGTTATTTCAACGGCCTTTTCACCTTCGACCTCAAAGACAAGGTGTATGCCGCCCTGAAGATCGAGTCCCAGCGTTATCCCCTTATCAGGCATATTCTTCTTCCACCATTCAGGCATCTGCCCGAATATCGGAGTATTCGGCAGAAAAAAGACTGCTGCAACAATAATTGTTGCGACAATAAGGATAAATCTCCACAGAATATTCTTCTTCATCTAACCTCCAAATCAATCTTCCTCTGAGGCAGGCCTAACCGTTGCGATGTATGCCTTCCCGAATTTCACTTTTACATTTTCTGCAATCTTCAATGTCACCGTACTCGTTCCGACAGCCTCGACGACACCGTATATCCCGCCTGACGTGACAACCTTATCACCTTTTTTTAGGTTATCGAGCATCTGCCTGTGTTCCTTTGCCTTTTTCTGCTGCGGCCTTATCAGGAGAAAGTAAAAGATGACAAATATTAATATCAGCGGCAGAAAGGACTGAATCATTGAACCTCCGCCTTGCGCCCCTGCATCCTGTCCGGGTCCCATTGCCCATGCAATATCCAGAAACATCACGTACCTCCAGTTCCCGGCTAAGCCTGCCGGAAAAGAAAAATTTGACTAATATACTAACCGTTCGGCATTATTTAATCAAGGCGATCGGTCATTGAACAGCAATTCACGGCGAATGGCTTATAGTAACCAATAACAACCGGAGAGCGATGTAAATAACAGATACCACCGGCGGCTGTGAACTGGAAAAGGAATGCACTGCTACTTTCATGACTCTGCGGAGCAACAGATAGTAGTAACTTTCCATTTGCAGACGCAGTTCTCCGGCGAATTTAAGAGAGATAGTTTATAAAAGAGTCTTTCGGATTGTAAGGCTGATCTTCATTAGAGAAATTCGGAAGGTTT
>JACQXD010000192.1 GCA_016208875.1 Nitrospirota bacterium | reverse complement strand
TCTTGTATCTTGTATCGTTATTTTCCGCCGTTCTCGCTATGAAGACAAAGGAGATAGCCTTTACATTGCCGATAACCATTACACTTTATAACTTCATGTTCTTCAACGATTCACGGTTCACGGTTCACGGTTCACGGTTTAAAAGGATTTTATATTTATTCCCTCTATTGCTTACAATGCTGATTATTCCTTTAAGTCTTATAGGGATAGATAAACCGGTAGGAGAATTAATAAGTGACGTCAATGAGGCGACCAAAACAACAACGGTATCGGTACAGAATTATCTGTTTACACAATTCAGAGTTATAGTTACATACATAAGGCTGTTGTTTTTCCCTATAAATCAGAACCTCGATTATGACTATCCGGTATATAATTCGGTCTTGGAACCTCAGGTAGTTTTATCATTCCTTTTTTTGCTTTCTATATTCGGGCTTGGGGTCTATTTGTTTTACCGGTCACGATGCACGATACACGATTCACGATTCACGATACATGATACACGCATTACGCATCACGTGTCACGTCTGATCGCCTTCGGTATCTTCTGGTTTTTCATAACATTGTCTGTGGAATCGAGCATTATACCCATCTCGCCTTATCTCGTATCTTCCGATAAAACACTCTTTTTCGGGATAGATGTAATTTACGAACACAGAGTGTACATGCTGTCATTAGGAGCGTTCATTGCATTAGCAGCCTCGACTATTACTGCAGTACACAGACTAAAGATAAGATGGCCACTGATCGGAACAGCCATTATACCGGCAATTGCTTTGATAACAATTACTCTTACATGTGCTTCTTATTCAAGGAATACCGTCTGGAAAAACGAGATTAGTCTCTGGGAAGATGTGATAAAGAAATCTCAGGGGAAAGCAAGAGGTCACAATAATCTCGGTGCATACTACAAAAGCATAGGCCGGTATGATAGTGCTATAGAGCATTTACAGATCGCCTTAAAATTAAACCCCGATTATCCTGACGCCCACACCAATCTCGGTGCTGTCTACCAGTCTAAAGGGTTAATAGATAACGCTATCGAAGAATGCCAGATTGCATTAAAATTAAGGCCGGATTTTAAAGAGGCATATTATAATCTCGGTTTTGCCTATGCTTCCAAGGGACTGCTTGATAAGGCCATAGAGCAATATCAGATTGCATTAAAGCTAAAGCCGGATTTTGCAGATTGCCACAATAATCTTGGTAATGTCTATAAATCTGCAGGACTAATCGATAAGGCCATCGAACAGTACCGGAGTGCATTAAGTTTGAAACCGGATCATGCAAATGCACATTATAATTTGGCCGCTGCTTACTCTGTTAAGGGCTCGAGTGAAAAAGCCATCGAACAGTATCTGGCTGTCTTAAATTTAAATCCGGATGACGCAGAGGTACATTATAGTCTCGGCAAAATTTACCGTGAAAAAGGCCTGATCGATGATGCAATAAAACACTATCGGACTGCTCTAAAATTGAAACCGGATTATGTAGAATCTCATAAAAATTTAGCCCATCTCCTCCTGCTCAATGGATCACCCGATGAAGCTATCGAGCATTATCAGGCCATATTAAATCTCAAACAACAGGATGCAGAGATTTATAGTAATCTGGGTAGTGCCTATTATTCTAAGGGGCTGATAGATAAAGCTATCGAATATTATCAAGCTGCCCTAAAATTAAAACCGGATTTTGCAGAAGTCAATAATAACCTCGGTTCTGCATACGGGACAAAGGGATTGACAGATAAAGCCATAGGACACTTTCAGATTGCTGTAAAATTAAAACCTGAGTATATTGATGCACATAACAATCTGGGTAATGCCTACATGGGAAAGGGTTTTCGCGAAAAGGCACAAGAGCACTTTAATATAGTTAAAGAATTGAAATCTATCCGGAAATAGATAGTTGTGGGAAGGGTTACCTGCTGTATCCGTAGCAGTAACCGTAATAGTATAAACCCTTCCATCCTTATCGTTACCATCCCGTCAGGGTATTAAGTGTTATTGAATCTCCATCAAGCCACGAGAGATAGTTATGGGCAACCATTATGCTTTCATTGACATCTTGGGTAAAAATACCAAAATCAGCCAATTTTTTAATAACGAAGTAGATTTACAATTTAACCATCTCTTAATGAAGCTCCCCGCCGCAGAGACGGCGGGGTATCAAAAAAATAAATCGTACTTTGTCATTCCCGCTTGCCCTCTTTGGCAAAGAGGGGTTAGGGGAGATTTATTGAAAATTTATTTATTCAAAAATCCCCCTTCATCCCCCTTTGCCAAAGGGGGAATATAAGGACACCCCACAGCAGAGACTGTGGGGTATTGAAAATTTAATAAAGGGTTTTTCCGCACTCCGGTCTTTTAAACTAATCTTGTTTTTCTAACGAGATCCTTAATTTAATTTCGCTAAGAATTTAATGCAATTCTTATACTAAGAGGCTGCCACTCCTTTTTTAACGGATACTTTTTAACTTTTTTACTACGGCAAAATTAGATTACCGATTTATGGTAAAATATAACGTTTTTCCAAACACAGAATTCTACCCGTTTAGAATTATTACTGCATCCGGTTATTCTAAATGGCGGTTTATTAAAAGGGAGAGAAATGGCAAAGGTTCCGGTAAGTATCGAAGAAGAGATGAAGGTTTCCTATCTCGACTACGCCATGAGCGTAATAATCGGCAGGGCTCTGCCGGATATAAGAGATGGGCTCAAGCCGGTACAGCGGAGAATACTCTATGCGATGTTCAGGGAAGGCATTCTTCCCGGCAAGAAATATTCAAAATGTGCAGGTGTAGTCGGCGAGGTACTTAAGAAATACCATCCGCACGGCGATACCGCCGTCTATGACGCCCTCGTCAGACTTGCACAGGACTTTAACATGCGTTACCCGTTGATAGACGGGCAGGGTAATTTCGGCTCTATAGACGGGGATCCTCCTGCCGCCTACCGTTATACCGAGGCGAGACTTGCAAAGCTTGCGGAAGATCTCCTTGAGGATATAGATAAGGAAACCGTTGATTTTATATCAAATTTTGACGAGACAACAGAGGAACCTGTGGTCCTACCGTCACGGGTGCCGAATCTTATAATTAACGGCTCTGCGGGAATCGCTGTTGGAATGGCGACCAATATACCCCCTCATAACCTCGGAGAGATAACGGATGGGCTTGTTATGCTCCTTGATAATCCTGAGACGGCAATCAGTGACCTCATGAAAGTTGTAAAGGGACCTGATTTTCCGACAGGCGGCATAATTCACGGTGCCGAAGGTATTGTCGATGCTTACAGCAAGGGAAGAGGAATTATCAAGGTAAGGGCAAAGGCAAGGATAGAACAGGAATATCGCGGTGGAGAAAATGTCATTATTACAGAGCTTCCCTATCAGGTGAATAAGGCAAGGCTCATAGAAAAGATTGCCGAACTCGTGAGGGAAAAACGGATAGAGGGCATATCCGAGATAAGAGATGAATCGGACAGAGATGGCATAAGGGTGGTACTTGAACTCAAAAGAGGCGAGATGGCAGAGGTTGTTTTGAACAATCTGTACAAGCATACCCAGATGGAATCTACATTCGGCATTATTATGCTTGCCATTATCAATAACCAGCCTCAGGTTCTGCCTCTGAAAAAGATACTCAGCCATTTCCTGCAGTATCGGCGGGATGTTGTTATAAGAAGGACCAGGTTTGAACTCAGAAAGGCAGAGGAGAGGGCGCATATATTAGAGGGGCTGAAGATCGCCCTTGACCATCTCGATGCGATTATTGCCTTAATAAGGAAATCAAAGACGCCTGAGGAAGCAAGGCTTGGCTTGATAAAAGACTACGCCTTATCGGAGGTCCAGGCACAGGCAATACTCGATATGAAACTGCAGAGGCTGACGGGACTTGAACGCGAAAAGATAGTAAATGAATATACCGAGATATTAAAAGAGATAGAAAGGCTTAAGGCGATACTCGGAAGCGATGCACTTGTATCGGATATAATCAGGAATGAGCTCATCGAGATAAAGAGAAAATACGCTGATGAACGAAGGACGGAGATTGCTACGGATATAAGGGATATTACTATTGAAGACCTTATAACAGAAGAGGACATGGTAATTACAGTCTCTCACCATGGTTATATAAAAAGAAACCCATTGTCTGCATACAGGAGCCAGCGAAGGGGAGGCAAAGGTCTCATCGGAATGGAGACAAAAGAGGAAGACTTTGTCGAACAGCTTTTTATCGGCTCGACGCACGACTATATGCTCTTCTTTTCCAATCTCGGTAGGCTGTACTGGCTTAAGGTGTATCAGATACCTGAAGCAGGTCGTACCGCAAAAGGGAAGGCGCTTGTAAATCTACTTCAATTATCCGATGGCGAAAGGATTTCTACGGCACTTCCTGTTCGGGATTTTAAAGATGGATTTCTCGTCATGTTCACAAAGGATGGTACGGTCAAAAAGACCGCACTCAATGAATACAGCAATCCGAGAGGTAAAGGGATCATCGCTATTACACTTGAAGAAAAAGACGAACTTATCGCCGTTAAAAAAACCGACGGTAAGAGCGATCTTATCATAGGTACGAAGAACGGTCTTTCGATACGTTTTAACGAGGAAGACGTTCGCGATACGGGACGCACATCAAAAGGAGTTAGAGGCATACGTCTTACAAAGGGTGATGAGGTTGTCTCGGCAGAGGTTGCAGAAGAAAGGACTTATCTTCTCACCGCTACGGAAAAAGGATTGGGTAAACGGACTAAGATAGAAGAATATCGCGTTCAGAGCAGGGGGGGCAAAGGCGTCATCTCGATAAAAACTATAGAGAGAGGCGGAAAGGCGGTGGGCCTTATGCAGGTGCGGGAAGAGGACGAAATTGTAATGATAACTAATTCCGGAAAACTCATAAGGACAACCGCCGACAACATATCTCTGCAAGGGAGAAATACGCAGGGCGTCAAGCTAATGGACGTCGAGCCGGAAGACAAGATCGTCAGTATAAGCAAGGTAGTTCAGGATACATGATACACGATACACGAATCAGGAAAAAATATCATACATCGTGCATCCTGAATCATGCATCGTGAATCGTGAATCATGAATCGTGAATCGTAAATGGAAGATCGGAATTTGCAAAAAGGTGTCGGTAATTTAGTAAAGATCCCTCTTTATATATTCGGTTTTGTACTGCTTGCCCTGGTATTTGCCTATTTCACATTCAAGTTAATGAGTTTCAGCAGGACGGTAGACGTCCCTGATCTTTATGGTAAGAGTCCTATCGAGGCAAATGAGCTTCTGAGCAAGAAAGGGCTCAATCTTAAAATAGAGGGGGAGGACTACGATTCCACAATAGCGTCAGGGTATGTTTTAAGACAGGATATGCCGGCAGGAAGTAGGGTAAAGGAACAACGGGGGATAAAGGTAATACTAAGTAAAGGACCGAAGGTTCTGTCGGTTCCGTTCGTTGTCGGGGAGACCGTTGATAAGGCAGAGGCAATTCTCTTAGAGAAAGGGTTAAAATTAGATAGGATCATCAATGTTCATTCAAGCTCCGTAGAGAAAGATAAGGTGATTGCGCAAAAACCCGACCCCGATGAGAAGATTACGGGAAAGATCACACTTATTGCAAGCTCAGGGCCTTATGCCGTAACTTATTACTGCCCGGATTTTCAGGGTAAGACAATCGAGAAGTCACAGGAACTTGCAGAGAAACTCGGTCTTAAGCTGAAGATCACAGGCTCCGGAGAGAATATAATATCGCAGAAACCGGGACCGGGGAGCATGGTAAAGTCAGGGGATGTGATAGAGCTTAAATTGGAAGGGGAATAGCGGCAATTGTATTTTATGACGCCTCACAAAGAGAAATAAATGACAATCGAAGATAAATTAGTCCGGAACTACGACGCCATAAAGCAAGCTCTCCGGACAAGAAATTATACGGTTTCCGATTATAAAAGCATTTCCTACGGAATTCAGTTTACGATCTCTCGCAATAAACGGTCAGGCGTTATCAGATTATTTCAAAATAAAAAAGGGAATGTCACGATTGATTTTTCGCAACTTAGAGATAGTTTAATCGAAGATGAAATTAGACCCTTAATGTCAAATGAAATTAAGTCCGATAAGAAACAAGGTAAAAGCCGGATGAGCCATAAGTTGCCTATTATCGGTACCGATGAATCCGGCAAGGGCGATTATTTTGGTCCTTTAGTCAGTGCAGCCGTGTATGTGGACGAACACTCCGCCAAACTTCTCGAACTTGAAGGCGTAAAAGACAGCAAGAAACTTAACGATAAGAAAAACGTGAAACTGGCGGAAAAGATCATGACAATCTGTAAGAATCGATATTCAATCATAGAAATATCTCCGGAAAAATATAATGACTTATATGATCGGTTCGTCGGAGAGAAAAAAAACTTAAATAATCTTCTTGCGTGGGGACATGCAAAGGCAATCGAGGAACTACTGGGAAAAGTAGAATGTAATAATGCAATGGCAGACCAGTTTGCCGATGAAAGATATATACTGAGCAAGTTACAGGAAAAAGGTAGGAAACTAAATCTTATTCAGATGCACAGAGCCGAGGAGAATATTGCGGTAGCCGCAGCTTCTATCTTAGCGAGGGCACGATTCCTCCAAAAACTATCGAAACTCTCTTCCGAATATGGGATTGAACTACCTAAGGGGGCATCAATCAATGTGATTAATACTGCGAAAAGGATTATTGCCGGTCATGGTAAAGATGCACTCAGAAAAATTGCAAAAGTTCATTTTAAAACTACGAAAGAAGTAAGGAAAACTTCTTAAAATTATACAATGTAAATTTTTTATTAAAGGAGATCGGAATGGTTAAGATAGCACCTTCAATACTTTCTGCGGATTTTTTGAGATTGGGTGAGGAGATAAAGGCTGCCGGGGCTGCCGGTATCGATATGTTTCATATAGACATAATGGACGGCCATTTCGTACCTAATATGACTATCGGCCCTTCCATCGTCAGTGTGGTCAAGAAGATAACGGATGTGCCGTTGGATGTACATCTGATGATAGAGGATCCAGACAAATACCTCGATGATTTTATTAAGGCGGGTGCGGATTATTTGACGGTACATTATGAAGCCTGCGTTCACCTTCACAGGACAGTACAGTATATAAAGGAGAAAAAGGTCAAGGCAGGCGTTTCGCTCAATCCTTCCACGCCTGTACGGAACCTTGACTCTATTATCGAGGACGTGGATTTTGTGGTCATTATGTCCGTTAATCCGGGCTTCGGAGGCCAGGGCTTTATCCCGCAATCCTTGGATAAGATTAAGACGTTGAAAAAAATCATCGGAGACAGAGGATTATCAACGCTCATCGAGGTTGATGGGGGTGTGAAGCCCGATAACGCAAAGGCGGTTGCAGCAGCAGGCTCGGATATACTTGTAATGGGTTCGGCATTTTTCGGTTCTAAGGACTATGCGTCTCTGACAAAGAGATTGCGGGAGATACTTCGATGACGGCAGATGGTTAAAAGTAAGATTAAAAAGTTTTTATTGACGTTCTTGAAATCTCAAGATAAAATATATTTATCTTGAAAGGATTTAAATTATGATAAATGTAGCGAAGATTTCTGTAAGAGGACAGGTAGCAGTTCCAAAAGCCATCAGGGAAAAGCTAAGCATTAAGGAAGGAGATACCATACTTTTTGAAGAAAGAGAAGGAGAGGTCTACATACGCAAGGTAAAGAATTTTTTTGATTTAGAAGGTACGCTGCCTCCACTAAGGCTTTCTATGGAAGAAATAAGGAACAAAGCCATGGAGGAAATGGCGAAAGAGGCTCTATAAATGTACAAGGGCATCCTCGACACCAGCATCATCCTGAGGTTTTTAACCGCTAATTCAAGCGACAAAAAAGAAAAATTTAAAAAACTGATAAAAGAAGCAATTTCGGAGAAAGCTGTACTCCTTGTCCCATTGATAGTGATAATAGAAATGGTTTATGTACTTGAGAAGATATACGGGCTGTCCAAAAAGGACGTCAGAGAAAAGATTGAAAGCCTTGAATCCATTCCTCCAGTTGAAATCGAATCGGAAGGTTTAGTCCTCGAATCTCTAAAAATTTATGACGAAGAAAATCTCAAATTCGGCGATGCATTGATACTTGCAAAAGCAAGGGTCTCAGGTATCGTACCTATATATACATTTGATAAAAAAGATTTCAAGAGATTTCCAGAGGCATTAGTTTTGTGAACAGAGGGATCCCTGCCCCTTTTCCAATTGGGTTTTCAAAATACCAACTTTTTTTGTGCAGACCAATGAGTTGCTCTTGTTTCATTTCCTGTTAAAGGTTAAAATAAAACGTTGCTTATGCAGACTCTTATGCAGACTTTTGTGAATTCGGACATGTAATGACTTCAAAACAGGATACATACCTTTTCAAGGCAGAGGAATTAAAGAACAGGACTAAATACAATGATGCCCTGCTCTTTTTCATGAAGGCAAAGAAGGCGTATAAAGCAGATGCCGATATGGAAGGTATGATGCATTGTCTCATGTCTATCGGTGATACATGCCGGATGTTAGGGAAGTTCCGGCTCGCCGCGGAAAATTATTCCGGTGCAATAAAATTGTGCAGGAAGATAAAAGATAGAATTACCGAGGCAGACGCATCAGTTGGTCTTGGCCTTTCTATGAGGGCAACGGGTGATTGGAAGGAGGCAATGACTTTTTTTTCGAAGGCAAAAAAAATCTATATAGACAAAAAAGATGACGAGGGCATGGCCTTTGTGCTGTGGGCTGAGGGTGGCGCCCTGCGTGTAAAAGGAGATATCCCGGATGCAATCGAATCATTAAAAAAATCCCTTAAACTCTTCAGATCACTTGGACATAAATCCGGCATCGGATACAGCCTCTGTGGACTTGGGGGAACCAGCAGAGTTGCGGGGTTATTCAAAGACTCTCTTAAATATTACACTGCGGCAAATAAGTTATTCTCGGAATTAAAGGATAACTTCGGGATTGCATATTCCCACTGCGGTATAGGGAATGCGTTAAGGATGAAAACCGATTATGCAGGTGCCCGGAGGCACTTCAAAAAGGCGACAGTCCTTTACAAAAAAATCGGCGACATCGTAAGTTACTCCTATACCCTCTGGAGTCTCGGAAAGACGCATACTATGCTCGGCAGGCTCGATAAGGCAATGAATTACTTTGAACAATCATATGGATTTTTTAAGAAGACTAAAGATCCGAGAGGAATTATCTACTGTAAGCTCGGCATAGGTGAAATAGAATTTCTTAAGGGGAAAAAAAATTTAGCGCAAAGGTATTTTAAATCCGCGACAAGGGATTCTCTTGCAAATAAATTTTCAGTAGAAGGATGTCACGCTCAAACCCTTTTATCATTTATGTATGGAAAAAAAGACGGCAGATGTTATAATAAGCTCGGATTAAGGCTTAAGTTTCAGGGGATACCGTTTAATATTCCATAATAAAGCTGTCAGCTAATAGCTATCAGCTATCAGTTAAAATCGGAGGCTAAAATGGGAGTTCTCAATCTCCCCAATACACTTACAATAGCAAGGATAGTAATAATCCCTCTCTTTATAACTGCTGTTCTGTATGGGAGGTACGACTATGCACTTTATCTATTTATTATTGCTGCATTAACGGATACACTTGATGGGCTCATCGCCAGACTTACAAACCAGAAAACGGTTCTCGGCACATTCCTCGATCCGCTTGCAGATAAGTTTCTCCTCGTGACATCCTTCATCGTTTTCTCTATAAATGGCTGGTTACCGAAGTGGCTTACAATAACCATTATAAGCAGGGACATTATCGTAATAACAGGGTGGCTGCTCATCTACCTTATAACACATACCTCAAAGGTAGAACCGACGATTACAGGCAAGACTGCAATCGCAATGCAGTTGATACTTTTATGTTATGTTCTTCTGGATGTAAATATAGCTTCGTTGCCCGATATCCATACGGTGCTGATATGGATAACGGCAGTGGTGACCATAATTTCAGGGTTACATTATATCTACAGAGGTTTTAAATTAACCCATGCAGAATAGATGCCGCGTCGAAATAGAAAGAGTAAGGCCGGGGAGTGCTGCGGACAGGGGAGGGCTTCTCTCAGGAGACCTATTGATCTCCATAAACGGTCACAGGCTTAATGACAGTATCGATTTCATGTTCTATAAAAATGAGCCCGAACTCAATGTTGACGTCTTTAGGAGGGAGAAAAACTTTTCGGTAAAGCTTTTATGCAAAGAGGGAACGGATATCGGGATAACCCTTAAACCCTTCAGAATCAAGAGGTGTAATAATAACTGCATATTCTGTTTTGTGTCGCAACTTCCAAAGGGATTAAGAAGGTCACTGTACATAAAGGATGAAGACTACAGGATGTCGTTTCTTTATGGAAATTATATCACCCTGACAAACCTTAGTGCCCAGGACAAAAAGAGGATCGTCGAGCAGAGGCTGAGCCCGCTTTATATATCGGTGCACTCAACCAACAGGTCCGTACGCAATACTTTGCTCGGGAATCAAAAGGCAGGTGACGTCCTTAAGGAACTGAAATTCTTTAAGGAAAATAAGATCAGGTTGCACACCCAAATCGTAATGTGTCCCGGGTATAATGACGGTAGAGAGCTTCAAAAAACGATAAGAGACCTTTACGGCTTTTATCCCTACGTATCATCAATTGCCGTTGTACCTGTAGGTCTCATAATGCACCGTAAGGGCGGGGTTACCCCGCCCCTACAGCCGGTTGAAAAAGAGGATGCAATAAAGGCAATAGAGATTATCGATTTTTTTCAGAAGAGGTTCAAAAAGAAACACGGCGATCCGATAGTTTACTCCTCGGATGAGTTGTATATTAAGGGAGGGTTGAATTTCCCTCCTTTGAAGGATTATGGAGAACTGCCACAAATAGAAAACGGTGTGGGAATGGTTCCGCTGTTTATGTCCAGGGCAAAAAAAATCAGTCATCAGCTATCAGCAGTCGGCAGTCAGCTTGAAAAAAAGAAATTTCAAGTTTTAACTTTTACAGGCATGTCTTTTTATCCTTATCTCAAAAAATTTGCAGATAGGCTGCTCGAAAAGAAAAACATTAATATTGACGTCGTTCCTGTCGAAAATACTTTTTTCGGCAAGTCCGTTACAGTAACCGGTCTTATTACAGGCAGGGACGTGATAAGGGCATTAGCCGATAAGACAAAGGGGCATGAATATCTATTTGTACCGGACGTTGTCCTGCGAGAGGGTGAAGACGTATTTCTCGATGACGTTACAAAGAACGACATTGAAAATGCCCTTAATATAAAAGTAAAGCTAATAGAGTCCACACCTGAAGGAATTTTAAAGGGGTTAGAGGCTTGACGTTAAATTCAAAATGCAAAAATGAACCTCCCCGCCGCAGAGACGGCGGGGTATCAAAAAAATAAATCGTACTTTGTCATTCTCGCTTGTCGGGAATCCTTCTGATCCCCTCTTTGGACAAGAGGGGTTAGGGGAGATTTATTGAAAATTTATTTATTCAAAAATCCCCCTTCATCCCCCTTTGCCAAAGGGGGAATATAAGGACACCCCTCAGCAGAGACTGTGGGGCATTGAAAATTTAATTAAAATTTAAAAATTAAGGAATTCCATAATTTTGCATTTTTATATTTGATTTTTGAATTGTGGATAATGGAGGTCTAACGGGATGAAGATCAGCGGTAAGACAAGGGTTATGGGTTTATTGGGTTATCCTGTTGAACACAGTCTGTCGCCGTTTATGCACAATGCTGCCTTTGAACATATCGGGCTTGACTGCTGCTATGTAACGTTTTCGGTTAGACCCGAGCTTCTGCATGATGCAGTGAAGGCGATAAGGGCATTAAATCTTACAGGGGTTAATGTTACCGTGCCCCACAAAGAAAAGGTAATCCCCTTCCTTGACGAAGTCGAAAAAGAGGCGTCTTTCATAGGTGCTGTAAATACAATAGTAAATAAGAATGGAGTCCTTAAAGGCTATAACACCGACGGCAGGGGCTTCGTGAGATCATTATCGGAGGCAGGCATAAAGGTTAGCAAAAAGAAAGTATTGATAGTGGGTGCAGGCGGCGCCTCACGGGCAATAGGTTATTATCTCTGCCGGAAGGCGTCGGAATTGTTTCTGTATGACATAGACAGGAAAAAGGCTGGAAGGCTTATAAATGATCTGAACAAAATTCGCGGTAATGTATCTTATTTTAGCTATCAGCAATCAGCAATCAGCAATCAGCAATCAGCCATCAGCCTTGATGAGATCGACATAATAATAAATGCAACTCCATTGGGGTGGAAAAAAGACGACCCCTCTCCGATCAATACGGATTTTCTGAAAGCCAAACATGTTGTCTGCGACTTAATCTACAGGAAAACTAATTTGCTCAATAAGGCATCGAGGAAAGGATGTAAGACTCTCAATGGACTCGGTATGCTTTTATGGCAGGGTGTTCTTGCATTCGAGATGTGGACAGGGAAAAAACCACCTGTTGATGTGATGAAAAAGGCATTGATTAAAACCATCACAGTTTGAAGGGAAGCAGGATCATAGGCGCTGAGGCTATCAGAGCAAATGCGATAAATCCTATAATCGCATATAATGTCCACCTGCGTTGAGCCTCTGATATTAGCTGCGTCATCGAATAGATTTTCTTAAACGGCTCGATGATACCTACCATTATTCCGAAAAAACCTCCCGTGAATAACGCTGCATACAAGGGATAGCCTGCATAATAATATTCTTTTTGCAAAATATCAAAGGGGCAGTGGTGGGTTGGAAGCTGATAAAAATAAAGTGAGATGAATGAGATAACGGACATGATGGAGGTAATAAAAAACGTGAAGGAGAAAATGGAGAATAAATAAGTAAGAGGTTTTCTATGCGTACTATACGCAGCTATTCCACCTGCAATCGTAACAACCAGAGTTGAATAGAAAAGAACCTCGGCAGGCAGTGCGGGAACCGCAGCAATGGAACTTACGAACCCTTTACCCCCCTCGCCGAACATGACACCACAGCACGATGTAATCACATTCGGATTTATGTTGATGAAATACCGTAATTGCAGGATAAATTCAATTATCAGTGCTGCAAGCACCGCCGTCAAAAGTTTATATTTCGTCTTGATTAACGGATAATCCTCTGCCTTATTGTCCAGATTGTTTATGGCAAGCCACGAGGCCGAAAGGAAGAATACGGCGATCTTTGCATATAGTGCGGGGAAGCCGAATGGATTTACATTCAGAGAGCCTGTTGCACACATTGCACCTGCGAGCAGAGTATGTATATCATCCGATGTGTATATAAAAAGAAAGACTGAGATGATCTCGAATAATAGTGCATATTGCACCAATGTAGAAATCAGATATGTCTTTCTTTCGAGGGAAAGCTGCTCCTCAGAGCTGTTTTCTATGTCCCATCTGCGTATTATTCTTATACCGAGTACCGAGGCGTAAAGAACAAGCAAAAGGACTACGGCAGATCCGATAATTAATGCGATAATACCCGGATGTAAAATCATCTTAATTCATTTTCCTGACCCTTCCGTCCCTCATTTCTATGCAAAGGGTTACATAGTCTTTTTCGTATACCAACGGGTCATGGGTTGCGATGACGATTGTCTTACCCTGCTTATTCAGTTTTCTCATTATGGCTAAAAATTCATCCGAGAGGTGCGTATCGAGATGGGCTGTAGGTTCGTCTGCAAGGATTATTTCGGGGTTATTGATCAGTGCCCTTGCGATTGCCGTCCTCTGCTGCTCTCCGCCTGATAGCTTCCGAACATAGAAATCCTTCCTCTCCTTCATATTGAGACTGTTAAGTATCTCTTCAGCCATCTTTCTGAGTCTTAAAGGTTTTACATCCGTAGGATAAAGGGGGAGCATTACATTGTCACACACGGTAATACCCTTGATCAGATGGAACTGTTGGAATATAAAACCAAATGTCCCTCTACGCACCTCCGTCATAAATCTTTCAGGCAGACGGGAGACGTCCCTGTTGCCGACTATTACCCTCCCCGATGTCGGCCTGCTCATACATCCTATAAGGGATAAAAGAGTGGTTTTTCCCGAACCGCTCGGGCCTTTAAATACTACAAAATCTCCTTTACTTATTTCTATCGAAAGGCCGTTGACCGCAATTACCTCATCGGGTTTGCCTTTGTTAAATATCTTTGTTGTATTTTCAGTTTTTATTATCGTCTTACTGTTGACTGTCCACTGTTCACTGTTCACTGCCTTTATCCCCTCATAACTATATCCGGATCGGTTATCGCTGCCTTCCATGAAGGGATTATGGTTGAGGCGATATAAGGTATAACCGTAACCGACAGGAGTATTGCAATCTGATAGAAATCTATGAACGGCGTAAGCCTGAAATCAGGGTAGATGACAGACCAGCCCTTTAAGGCAGGGGCAAATAAAAATGCTCCCATGAAAAATATATGCACGTAGGCAATGATTATTCCACACAGAAAAGATGTCAGCGAGACGACAACCCCTTCCCAGAATTTCATCTCAAGAATATCCGACGTCTCCCATCCGACTGCCTTCAGAATGCCGATCTCCTGTTTTTCTTCGGCACTGAGACCTGTCGCCTTATCCCATGCCAATATTATAAAAGCAGTCAATGCACCGATAAAAAGTGTCACGATCAATCCGCTCCTCCAACTGAAGACTGCATCGTATGTTCTGATAATCTCATCTCTGAGAATGGGTCTGGAATCAGGGAAACGTTCTTTTATCTTTCCGGCAATGGTCGGGATTTCCGTTTCATTATAAACATTCACTGCAAGGTCGGTTGCCGTGCCTGACGGCATCTTAACCAGATATTTAAAATCGTCCTCGCTCATAACGATGAGGTCGTCCGTCAGTATCTCCGAATCGGACTCAAATATGCCTACGATATTAAAATCCATCCATTTGCCGTCTGCATCCTGCAGGTATAGGGTGCTTCCTATATCTTTCTTGATAATTCTCACGTCTGCAATCCCTCTGCCGATTGCAGCAACCCCTCTCTCATGGGCAGACGGCAAACGGCCGGTGAGCATCCTGTTGTTCTCCAATCCGAAGGTGCTTATACCGAGGATCGTATAATTAGCCTTTGCCCCCGAATCGTAATAATATCCCCAGTAGCGGGGCCCTGCATTCGAAACTCCCGCAATCCCCATGATATCATTCCCGAGGGTGACCGGAATTAGCTCGTGTCTGCCTGCCCGCATTTTCTGCACAATTATATCTGGAGAATTTTTAAAGAGAAGGCGTGCCTCTCGCTTAAGCGAGTAGGAAAGAAAGACTATCGAGCCGACTATAAAGATCACAAAGGTGAAAACGAGAATAATACCTGCGTTTTTGAATTTTCTCCTCAGGAGTGTCTGGAGCGTATAATCCAGAATATTTCTATGTTTCTCGAAAGCCATCTATTCTATCCTCATTACCATCCCCGTATAACTAAAGTCCGGAGGTGGAATAACAGAACCTGTCGGAAAATGCTCTATCGAACCGGGATAATCCTGAAAAGCCGAGAACAGGTCCGCCTGTGTCGGATGCCTGGTATATCTGGCGTCTGTAGAAAGAACCATATCGGTTAAGCTTAAGTTCTCGACGATTTCTACGAGGTCTTTTTCGAGAATATGATGCCGGCTGATGGAAATGCGCGACTGAATATACAACACAGTTATTATTATAAAACTCATCGAGACAAATATAAAAAAAATTGTCGACCTTCGGAATCTTAGAATCTTTCTTTCCATTATGGTAATAATACAAAAAATACCAAAAATACGAAAGCCTTGACATCCTTTATTAATCGGGACAATAGCCAGAGGCGGGCGGGACCCTCTTCCATCTCCTGTGGATCCAGAGCCATTCGGCGGGATTCCCCTTTATATATTCTTCGATATAACTCGAAAATTTTTTCGTATCTTCGACTGCTGCCTTTTCCTTATCCCCGGTAGTTGATAATTCTACTTGAGGATGTATTGTAATCCTATGCCTCCCGTCTACTCTACGTATAAAAGTAGGCAGCACTGCTGCGCCGGTTTTTCTCGCTATCATTGCAGGCATCTTTGTCGTCCATGCACCCCGACCTAAAAAATCTATAACATAACCCTCATCGGCCAGAACAGCCTGATCCATAAGTATTCCAACACAGCCGCCTTCCCTAACTTTTTTAATGATGCTCTTTAGCGCCCCCTGTTTATAGATTATGCTGTTGCCGTACCTCTGTCTGATACCCTCGACAATCTTATTGAGGCATGGGTTATCTATCCGTCTCGCCACACCCGAAGACTTCCCGATCTTTACGGACATAGCAATTGCCGACAATTCCCAGTTCCCGCAGTGACCTGTTATGAAGATAATGCCTTTGCCCTTTTTCCGGGCATTATGAAAGTTTTCCACACCTTCGATCTCTACGGAATCTATCAGCCCTCTACCGAGTCCGTAATATATCTTTATAACCTCCACAAAAGACCTGCCGAGATTCTTAAACGACTCTTTGGCAATGCTGACTTCCCACTTCTGCCTTCTGCCTTCTGCCTTCTGCCTTCCGATTTCCGACTTTTCTATATTTTCTATCGCAATTCTTCTTCTGCTTCCCCACGCATAGAAAAGTAAAAGGCCGAGAAACTCTCCGGCCTTAATCGAAAATCCAAACGGCAGGATGGCTAATGGTGCCGACAGAAGGATGAGCAACCCTATCTCAAGCAGCCATAAAACCCTTTTAATTTAGTCTATTCTTTTTCGTTCTCTTTATCATTCTTCTTTTTTTCTTCTTCCTCTTCCTTTTCTTTCTTTTCCTTCAGCGCATCCGATATCTCTGCAAGGCGTTTTGCAACGAGATAATTAATGGTGCCCTCCGGGTATGTCCCGTCTTCCTTTATTTCACCCACGTGCAGCCCCGTAAGTATCTCTATGCCCTCCTCAATCCTATCTATCGGATATATTGCGAATTTACCCTCCCTAACTGCATCGACAACGTCTTTCTTTATCATTAGATGTTTAATATTACGGCGGGGTATTATTACGCCGTGACTCCCGTCGAGACCTCTCAATCTGCACAGTTCGAAGAACCCCTCTATCTTTTCGTTCACGCCGCCGATCGGCTGGACATCGCCGTTCTGATCCATAGAACCCGTAATAGCAATACCCTGTTTCAATGGAATATTTGCAATGCTGCTTAATAGTGCATACAGCTCTGCGCATGTCGCACTATCGCCTTCTACTATATCGTACAACTGCTCGAATGTAATCGATGCCGAAATACTTATCGGTTTCTTTGTTGCATATGTGCTGCCTAAATAATTTGTTAATATGAGCATTGCCTTTTCATGTATTTTGCCGCTCATTTTTATTTCTCGCTCTATGTTTATGACCCCTGCCTTCCCTGTCCATGACCTTGCCGTTATCCTCGACGGCTTTCCGAAACTGTAATCCCCGAGGTCTAAAACCGCAAGCCCGTTGATCTGCCCTACCTTTGCTCCAGATGTATCGACTATTAAAGTCCCCTCTGCGATCATTTCACGAAGTCTTTCTTCTATCCTGTTGTTCCTATAAATCCTTTCACTGATCGCCTTCTCTACATGTTCATTAATAACTACCTTGCTTTTTGCCTTTAATGCCCAATAGTTGGCCTCATTTATAAGGTCGGTAATCTCGCTGAACTTTGATGAGAGTTTCTCCTGATGTTCTGCGAGTCTCGAACCGAACTCGACAACCTTTGCAATACCCGACCTGTCGAATGGAAGGAGTTTATCGTCCTTACACTTTGCAGCTACGAAGGATGCATACTTATGGATGTTTTCCACGTTTCTTTCCATCCTGCTGTCAAAATCGGCCTTGACCTTAAAAAGTTCCCTGTATTCCTCATCGAGGCTGTATAGGAGATAATAAAGATACGGGTTCCCGACAAGTATAACCTTTATATCAATGGGGATGGCCTCCGGTTTGAGAGTTGTCGTAGAGACCAACCTGTACTGTTCCCACACGTCCTCTATCTTGATCTCCCTGTTCCGTATAGACCGCTTTAAGGCGTCGTATGCAAAAATGTTCCTCAAGAGGTCGAGGACATTGATCACAACATAGCCGCCGTTTGCCTTGTGCAGAGAGCCGGCCTTTATCATAGAAAAATCGGTGACCGCAATACCGTACTGTATCTTATGCTCGATCCTTCCGAAAAGGTTGAAATATGTAGGGTTGCTCTCGAATACGCAGGGGGAGCCTTTACTCTCTTTATTATTCACAAGGACGTTGACCGTATATCTCGTAAATGTCGGCTCAGCCTTGGGAGGTTTCATAAACGGAAGGGCTGCCGGCTGTTCCTCCTGTGTCTTAAAATCTTCGAGGTGTGCGAGTATATCCTCTTTCACCTCCTCAAAATAGGTCGGTATCTTTTTATTGTCGCGATATTTATTTTTTAATTCGTCTATCAGATGCCCTACGGCAGAAAGCGCCGCCTCTCTCTCCAGCCTGCCGAGAAGGTCTTTTACAAGTTTTTCACCTTCCCTCAGGGTCCTGACGACGTCATCGAGTTTTTCCTGTAATGACTTACCCAGTTCTTCTATCTTTTTCTTTGTCTTTTCATCCAATGCCTCGAACTCTTCTTCATTGAGGGGTTCGCCTGTTTTCTTAATAGGCACTATCAGAAGACCGCTTACCGTCTTTCTTATAGAAAATCCCTTTGTCTGGGCTTCGTCCTCGAGTGAAGAGAAGAGATCCTTCTGTTTCTTCTGAAATTCCTCGAGGATAAGGTTTTTCTGTTTATCGTATTCCTTAGATTCGAAGACCTTCGGTATCTCGACCCTGAGTATCTTTACGAGCTCATCCATGTCTTTCTGAAAGGTAACGGCCCTGCCGGGTTCAAGCGATACGGCTATAGGTACATCCGGGTCTTTAAAATTATATACGTAACACCAATCGGTCGGTACGGGTTCATTCAATGACCGCTTTGCCAGGATGGACTTGATCGTGCTCATTTTGCCTGTGCCGTTCTCGCCGAGAATAAAAATATTAAACCCGGAATTCTCAAGGCTTATCCCGAAATCAAGGGCATTCAATGCCCTTTCCTGTCCGATCGTTCCTTCAAAAGACGGCAGGTCGTCGGTTGTATTAAATTTTAGGATATTAAGATCACAACATTTGTAAAGCTCATCTATACTCAATTTTCCAGGCATAAGTAACCTCCACAATTAGATTCTATATGTAGAAGAATGTAGCACAAAAAGAGAAATTAATAAAGAGCCTGTATGAACTTTGAGTTAAGCCCTTGGGTGATGTTCGAGGTATACTTTCTTGATCCTGTCGGTCGAGACCTTTGTATATATCTGCGTCGTTGATATATCCGAATGGCCGAGCATCTTCTGAACAGACCTGAGATCCGCACCTCCCTCAAGGAGATGTGTTGCAAAGCAATGCCTGAGAGTATGG
>JACQXD010000176.1 GCA_016208875.1 Nitrospirota bacterium | reverse complement strand
TGGCGTAGGTAGCTTTATCAAGCCGTATAGCCATTTTTGAGGGAGTTCTCAATGAGTATCTTATCGAACTCTTTCTTAATAAAGGCGTTCTCGGTCCAAATAGAGGCTATTTCAGATAACTGGGCTTTCTGTCCGGAGGATAATTGTTTAAGTTTAAAAGAACTCCCTGTGGTCTCTGCCACAGGGTATCTTCCTTTGCTGTTTGACGCCCTGCGGTCTCTACCGCAGGGTTCTTCACAACCAAAACATCAAATTTGTTTTGGTAATAGCCGACAATATTACCCTGCATGTCAGATCTTTTATACCTAACAACGTCGCTTACTCCATTGATCACCGCATTACACTTTCCTCTTAAAATGGCGTTTTCGTCAAGGTCAAAGCAAAAGGCTTTCACATTTTCATTATAACCTTTTGCATGAAGTCGAGAAACCGCATCGATCATGTATCTCCCTGGACCGGACCCAAGACTTCCCGCGATTACCGCGCCTTTGCTTTTTAAATGTCTTTCCATTATTTTGGGCAAATGTTCTTGCATTGCCTTCAGTCTACCCTTGACGGCCATACCGCCTTTTGAATTGTAAAAATACTGATCGATAACGGAAGTTGTTTTTCTTTGAGCATACAGAAGTTCACTAATAATAGAACTTCCTGGGCTGGCCAAAACACATGAGGTGATTGCACTATTCGCGGTAAAAAATGCGATCGTTTCTTCAAGCATGGCAGGTTCAATTCTTCCACCATTAAAAGTGTTTCTCAGAAACTCCGCAACATCTGAATTTTCGCTATCGATCCATGTGAGCAAATCTTCAGCCAATTTTCCCATTGCTCTCTCTTTATGTGTTTTCTCTACCACTCTACTCAAAAAACACCTCCAGAATCTTTATTGCCTTTTTTCTCTCAGTCTCCTTCCTGCCATTGAATAACCTTGCAATATCCTCCATAAGCTTACCGTTTATGTGAGGGCAGCCATCAGTAGACAATACCTCACAAATCGGGACTTCCAATGCCTTCGAAAGCTTATATACGACCAGTGCCGTTGGGCCTTTAAGCCCTCTCTCTATCTCACCAAGATACTTAGGGTTTATACCGGCAGTCTCGGCAACCTTCTCTTGAGTGAGATTTTTCATTAGGCGAATATCTCTGATTTTCCTGCCAAATGATTTATTCATCATATTCCTCTGCTCTTTGTCATCATCAGGTTGCAAGAAATTATAAATGTTCATATCTCTCCTATTGAACAAGCTATAGCTGGTGTATTCACCATCTGTGTAGAGTTCTCTCTGACGACATCAATCTTCGTCTGAAGAGTTCGGGCCGGTGTTAAACTTGTATGATTCCCGGCGGAGAATGATTTCCTGTTCAACCTGCTCTGTTGGCAGGGCATACTTCCCTCTCGATGCCTCGATGATGCTTTCCGCATCCGCATAGTTGTTGATTTTCATATACGGCAGGGTTCTCAATACGAAGGGTCTGCTCGGACAGTTCTTTACAAGAAGCCTTCCTGCTGTATGAAAGTCCGGAAGGTTCTGCAAATCCTGGGCATCGAACTCGGGTTTGGTATATATCTGCATCTTCTCCGAATCCACAGCACCAAGCCTGAATATAAGCGTTGTGCCCACATTGCCGAGCACTGCATCCAGAATGCTCTGTCTTCCGCTGTTTGCAGAAAGCTGCGATAAATTCTGATTGGCAAGTGTGAGATACAGACCAAATTTCCGCGCCTCAGAAAGAAGATAAGCGACAGTATCTGTTGTAAAATTCTGAAATTCATCCACATATAAAAACAAGGGTCTGCGATTTTCAGTTTTCTGAGCGACACGCCTCATTGCAGCGGTAAAGATTTTGCCGATGATTAACATCCCGAGTAATTGTGTATCCAATTCTCCGAGAACTCCTTTGGAGAGATTTACCAGTAGTATTTTCCCACTATCCATAATCTCCCTGAAATTAATAGTGCTTCTGTGTTGTCCTATGATAGGACGAAGAAGGGCATTGCTTATAAACTGATTTAACTTGCTCGTAATATAAGGGGCCAGATTTCTTAGTGACGCATCACCACCTGCCTCCTCTGCCTGTTTCCTCCAGAAACTTTCAACAATCGAGTTTTTGCATTTATCCAGTAAGAAACTACGAAATCCCTTGTCTTCAAATATCATTGGAATGTCCATTAATGTGGGCTCACAGACATCATTATCCAGTATCAGAAGTAAGGCGTTTCTCATATACTGCTCAAAAAGAGGTCCCCCTGTCTGGCGGAGATCATAGAGCCTGTCAAATATCTTTATCATCTCATTGACAACAAAATTCATCTGCACCTGTTTATATCGACTATCGCATTCAAGAAAGTTAATACCTACCGCATACTCAAAGTCACAAGGGTCTATAAGGACAACATCATCCATTCGACTTTTCGGGATGGAACTCAATAGTTGATGATATAAGTCGCCGTGTGGGTCTATGACAGCTACGCCTTTTCCGTTTTCGATATCCTGAACTATCATGTTATAAAGGAGCGTTGACTTCCCTGTACCTGTAGCTCCAACAATGTAGCAATGCCTGCTTCTATCAGCACTGGCAAATCGGACATCAGTATTTCCAATTCGACCGAGAATGATGCCTTTTTCAGGAAGGCTTATCGGCTGTTGTCTGTAGGTACGTTTTATCCCTTTATCCATCAGTGTTGTGCTCTTTGGAAACAGTGGAGGCAGTGATGAATTGGCATTGATACAATTGCGAAGGTCAAGGGCGTTATCTAACTCTTTGCTTAAAGTATCGGAAATCTGGCTGCCATGAAATACTTCATTGCCAACCATCTTAAGGAATGACACCGGTATAGGCATTTCAGACATAGCCTTGCAGGTAACTCTGAATCCTGAAGGGTTTTTAATCCATGCTGTAAGATTCCTCTTTAGTCCATTTAAGAGTTTAATATCTTCCACACCGTCATCAATACCATAATACTTAATACGTTTCTGTTCTCCTCTCTGAAGCCATTCAAGTGCAGTTCCTATTTTTTGTAAGTCTTCGGCAGAGAGGGTGAATGGGTTTATTGATAGTATCAGTTTTACAGGTGCAGGACATCTTGTTACGCCGATAACAACTGAATCGAGATTGTTCGCTGCCTTATCCTGAGCTATTGGGACGATAATACTATTTGATTGCCTATCGAACTCATCTTTGGATTCAAATCCCATTCTTCTTCTTGCGATACCGCTGATTGCTACACCTGCCGGCATTATGCCCTTTACCCACGTTTCATCGTTTGTCTCAATAAGCTTTCCCGGCTCGTTTACCGGTTTGAACCTGTATTCTTTTTCTACATTCCCCATAATGACGGATAAACTCTGCCAGAACTGCTTTGCACTGTGAAATGCCGATTCAGGTGTACTCCCTGACGAGTATCCTATAATTCTCCAGTTAAAACATTCACGACCGTCTACGCTTCTTTCTCCGCTGTAGACAAAATCCAATCTTTGATTATCCGATAGACTTGAAAACAAGGCTGTTTTAAAACGCTCACTATCCGATTCCTGATCTTCCTGTGCTCCTGCCTGATCACTGTTTCTAATCACACCTTCAAGCTCAAGGGCAAAAAGGGCTTCATAATCTTTAGCCTCACGCCTCTCAAAGATACGGATTGCTGGTTGTTCAGGACGTGAGGGTTTTATGAACTCCTCCCATTTCCCCATCTTTTTGTATGGGTATTCTTTTTCGGTCAATATCATTTAATCTCCTTTTAAAGATAAAAAAGATAGATGTTTAATTCTTTCTGTTAATTAAGACGAGAAGGAAGAATGTTTTGTTGAGTGAAAAAAAATTGAGGCAGTTGTTTAAGAGTTATTTAACCGGATTAATTACATTTAAACTGAATCAGTTTGCTGCAATCAGAAAAAGCTCCGGAGGCATAATAACAAAATTATCTTCCATATCGAGTCGGTCCATCGAAATCAGTATCCCCTTTTTGAAGCCAAGTTTTTTCATTATCTTGAAATCGGAGAATCCTGCATTTCTCCGATGCTTTACTTCTACGGGGAGTAAGTGTTTCTCTTTTTTTATTATAAAATCTATTTCGCCGCTGTTTTTCCAAAAAAAGACATTTGAATTAAGCCAATCAATTCTGTCATATCTGCAGAACAGTTCATCGGCAATAACCTGTTCTACAAGCCTTGCCTTAAGGTCAGATTGGATAAGTTCCTTGCTCACATTATCCCCATAAGCAAGCCAGTTATCTACCCAGCCCCAGAGGCTCCAGAAAATAAAGCTATCGAGGAAATATACCTTTTTCAGTTTCTTTATCCTCGGCATCCCGGTATTAATATCCACCTGATAGAGCGTTTTAAGCACAAATGCGTCTTCCATATTTTCAATATATTCCGAAACCGTTTTATGTGTGGCAACACCTATTTTTTTTGCAATCGTCTCCCATCCAAATGCAGAGGCGGATATTTTAATAAGCTCATTGATTATGTGCCTTGCAGTCCTTTCATTCCTGCCGGCTTTAGATATATCTCCTCTCAGCCACTGCTGATATAATTCATACACTGCATATCCTATCTCATTCTCTGAAAAGTATGCATTTATTGCTGTAATAAATCCGCCTGTAATAAGGAATTGATCAAAGAGAATCGTTAGTTCCTTTAAATGCGGCTGCAATGAAAGTAATGTCTGAAAAGCAGAGTTGTCGGGGTTAAAGATGTCTATTTTTTTGGTAAACCTTTCAGATATTCGTTTAAACAGTTCCGGATTCGTCAGCCTTACATATTCTGCGAATCCGAGGGGGAGCATTATCTTGTCCGGAGCAGCGATCCTTCCCCTCCTGCCGGGCAGACGCTCAATGCCTTTTCTCAAATCCGATGCATTTGAGCCTGTCAACACCACCCCGGCATTAGAGAGTCTTCCGAGATCTGCAAGGTATTTTATTCCCTTCTGCCAGCCTGTTATAGAGGTTATCTCGTCAAGAAAAATATAAAGCCGTCCTCTGTGCAGATTAAGCTTTTTTAGGTGATCTAAATATGTCTCTAAAAGTTCTATCAACTCCTTATGACTGTCAATATTGTCACAACTGTAATACATAATCTGCTCTTTTGATATGGTTTTTTTTTGTAGGAGCTCACTTATTAGAATTTTTAAGGCAGTTGTTTTTCCAACCTGCCGCGGGCCTCGTAGCGTATATATGGCAGATTGTTTAAGGTCAAATTCATCCAGTACAGATGGCCTCCATTGGAATTTCCGGGTATTCAGTTCCTTGATCTTAGGGTCATGACTTATTAGACTCTTATCCTGCCACCATATATTTTGGTTAATGATCTGCTGAATCATGATATTGCTATCCCCATAAATCTCCTAAATATGATATTAACAATATCATATTTTCAGTTAATTGTAAACACCCCCTTCATACGACCCCTCTCATCTTATCCTAAAAATTGTCCGGAGCAGACCGCCGATAATACGAAAAATTGGCGTGAATATCCCGTAAAGGAGCTTACCAGTAAAACCATCTGCTGCACTTCTGCCGAAGAGTATTCCGAGAATAAATCTTAAAAGATTTATCCCGAGGATTATCGCTACTATTACAAACAGCCAGGTAGGAATATATTGAGAATATTTGCCTGCGTGTGGCATTAATGCAAATGCAACTCCGACTATTACGATGAGCAGAACAGCAGCGGAAAATTTGATCGCACGGAACATCACAGCGATACCGACCAAAATAATTGCTGCTACAAAGGCTTCCATAAAGTTATTCCTCTTTCCGTTATGCAAAAGCGATCAAGCGGGCGATTAATTGTAGAGTATGAAGTCACGTGCTGTTCAATTGAAATCATCTTTGAAATATCTTTGCCTCTCATAACATCCAATAGGGAATTAGATAAATATTCGTCTCTCTATCCGATAAGATACCGGCATCTTCGAACATGCCGATAACGATACCGGCGATCTCATTTTCTTTTTCCATGAAACGCCGGAGTCCCTTTAACTGTCGTGGCTGAACCTGTTTAGAGTTTTTCACCTCTATTGGTAATACCCGCTCCGGAGTTACAACTACAAAATCAACTTCCTCTTTTGTCTTTGTTCTCCAGTAATGTAACCTCGCCTCCCGATCCGACAGCGAAATAATCGAACTTAGCCTTTCACATACTGCATTTTCAAGCAACACCCCTTTCTGTCCGAGTTTTTCTGCCTGGGCAAGACTCGTCAAACCGAGAATGCTGTTTCGCAAGCCGAGATCGGTAAAATATACCTTTGGTGTCTTGAGTACCTCATTGCGAACGTTTTTAGAGTATGTTGTAAGATTCCTCAGCATGAAGGTCTTCTCAAGCAGCATGGAATATCTCTTTACCGTATCAACCGTTACCTCAAGCTGTGAAGCTATTGTTGAGTAGTTGAGCAGATCTCCGATTCTTGACGCCAATAGCTCCATCACCTTTTGATACACCCAAAGCTTGTCCTCTTTGACAAGATTCCTGATGTCCTGCTCAAGATAGGTGTCTCTGTAGTTTTTGAGAAGTATTTGCTTTTTTTCTCTATCGCTGCTAAGGCATATTGCCGGCAGAGAACCGTAAACAAGGCAATCGTCAAATATCTTCTGTATATGGCGCTTGTGCGCCATGATGGACGCCTGGTATTTATTAATACCTTTCTTATCCGGCAAATGCACACCGAGAATAAAATCATTCATATAGCGTTTGTCCGGATGAGTAAGCCTTAGTCCCCTGAATATCTCTGCCTCTGTAAAAGGCAGTACCTGCAGGGTAATAGACCTCCCTGCGAGACTTTCTTTCACCTGTGTCTTAAGTTCAAGCGACGATGAGCCTGTAAGTATCCACTTAATAGGCAGTCGCAGGTCGTATAGAGATTTTATATACTCCACAAATCCGGGAAGCTTCTGCACCTCGTCAATAAAAATATAGATCCTGTCTTGGCCATTTTTTATATCGCTTCCCCAAAAGCGTTCAACTATCTTCAGAAAGTTTCCAAAAGATGCTGCAAGTTCATACCTGAGTTCCCGATCATCAAAACTAAAATAGAAAATCCTCTCCGGTGTTGACTGCTTTGTGCTAAGCAGTTCATGAATAAGTTGTAAAGTAAGTGTGCTCTTTCCGGTCTGCCTCAGACCCAGGAGAACGAGAATTTCCCTGTCTGCAAGCAATCTCACAGCCTTCCGGTGAATATCTCGCTCCACGGTACCGTCAGGCAACTTGAAGTCTCCTGTCTTCCAGCTATTGTATGCATAAAAAACCTGTTCGTCCAATTACGACTCCTCTCGAAATATTCTTAATAATATTTCAAGTATATACTATTATTTTTCTTTTAGCAATAGGCAGGGGTTATTGCTGAAAAACAGGCACAGAAAACCGATAATCAAAAATGCAGCCTGCAATCTTATAATCCTCAGCATAATCCCGATGCCAACTAAGATGATTGCTGCTACAAAGGCCTCACTCATGGGTTATCCCCTTTAAAAAGTTTCCAAATTTAATTGCGTCAGCACTATTCCTCTACCGATAGCATAATTCCGTATTTGCTCAACTTCTTCTTTCTTTATGGTCCCAAACAATTCACCATCTTTTTCCGTAATGTTCCATAAAGGTTTATATTGAGACATCGGATGAAAAATAATATCGCTTCTAAAGTTCGTTAACCATTCAATTAGTGGTTTCTGGCAACATGTGGTGTGTCCGGGCAGGAGCAGGTGTCTGATGATAACAGGCACATCTTTACTTAAACTACAAATTGTCTCTACCGCCATCTGTGCAGTTTCGACATAATTTCTTGTGCCGCTTAAATTAACAGCACATTCATTTTTGAAATATTTAAAATCAATAACCCATAAATCAATCAGCCCATTAAGCAGGTTATACAATTGCGGCTTAGAATATCCATTTGTATGCCATACTACTGGAAGCGAGGCAGCCCATTCAGGTGTCTTCTCAAGAAAGTCTAAAATCCCTTTGATTGATTGGTCAGGGTTTCCTCCGAGAAATGAAATGCTATCAAAACCATAGTTCTCGTATTCTTTCTTTATTTCCTTCCAAATCTCCTTATTAAATGGTATCCCGGAAGTGGGATTAATTAGTTCGCCTTTTTGACAAAACTTGCAGTGGATATTACACCCCACCATCTCAATCGCACATGTCGTACCAACCTCTTTTTCTTCGCCAAGATGTACAAAACATTGATTATAATGTGGTTGTTTCAGGATAGGACATTTACCTTCGGCTGCTCTGTGTCCGATGCACTGGAAACCGCACAATCTGCATTTTTTAAGATACATCTCAAGTATCAGCTTTTTAAGTTTATATATCGTGATCCCATGCTTAATCTTCTCTTTTGTATATGCAGCCGGTCTTGTTAAAACAGTATTATGGAGATCAACAAGCCCTTCGGTCTTATCAGGTAGCGGTAATGGTATTCGTATGTTCTTTAGAACATCATTCTTTATCTTTTTCCTTGAGACTGAACATCCCTTTATATCTTTATCTATCTTTAGCCCTAATCTCCCCAGTATGTCGGCTTCAAGTGGTGACATATCGTCAATATAAAGCCTTCCGTCGTTACCGACAAAAAATCTCAGGTTATATTTAGGCATGTCAGTTCTTCAGCCTTATATTGTTGTCTTCTCTTTTCCTTTTCTGCTGCTCTGTCGCCGGTTTATTTTTCGTATATTTTTTAAGCTCTGCACTTATTGTCTGGTGGATAATGTCGCATTTTGGCCTTCTTGTCCTGCGGGTGTCGAGAAAGACTTCGGTATTACCTTTACCTACCGAAACATTTATCTTATTCTTCTGCCTATCAGTTGCAGTGATAACCTTTTCAGAGCCTCTCTCTTTAACAGTCACGCTGAAATCGTTATCCCTGAGTGCCGTAACAATCTCGTTTATTGCAAAGCCCTGAATGGTAGAATGCACGAGGTCAAGATTATCGGAGATAAGTGCTATGCCTGCATCGGAATTGATGAGAAAGATATTTTCCCCCAGTTTATTTGCAGCAACCGAAATATCCATATTCTCGAAATGCGGGATATTAAACGTAGATGCACTTATATCAAATCCATCTGATTTGAGTATATCTGTCAATCCGGCAAAGTTTGATAAAGGAGTATGCACCATCTGCATGCGTTCAACGGGATAATTTCCTTCCTTGCACATCATATAGACCTCTTTGCATCCCTCCGAAACACCCTTACCGAGGTTGTAACATACTGCCCCTGCAACGGCCATAAGTGCTACAGGGACTGCTGCAATAGCTATTGCCGGTGTGCCTGACATATTTCCCCTCCTTATCCCAAAAGTGCTATTGGGAAATGCAGATGTTGTGAAAAAATTTATTTTTTGATACCTTGCTTGCCCTTACCCGAATGGTTAAAGGAATATTTTTATTCATATGCCCTTCCAAGATAATTTCAATATCTCATCAAGTTAAATAAATTTTTGAGCAATGTCTACATTTCCCTGATCATTATCTCTCCGCAGGCAAACCTGCAGGTTTACAGTATGCCATTGCCCATCTTCTTAAGTTGTCGTACTGGGACTTCATCGTCTCTACCCTGTTCCTATTCTGTTCCACAATCTCCAGTATCCTGTTTTTAAAATCGGCAGAATCGCTTTTGTGGCCGAAGTGTTCTGCCTCGACAATAGCCTCATTGCAGAGCCATACAAGGTCGGCCCCGGAAAAGTATGTAGCAGCATCGGCAAGCTGCATGAGGAATCCGTCATCAATAGTTAGATTCCTTTTTGCGAATACTGCCCTGCATATATCATAGCGTGCCTGTTTGCAGGGTTCTCCAACCCAGTATATCTGGCTGAAACGTCCCTTTCTTGTGAGTGCCAGCCCATTTTCAGGGTCGAGATTATTCGCAGAGCCAAGCAGGAATATAGGGGCATTTGTATCATTCAAGAAGGTAAATAGGATTCCCATAGCCCTCATCATCGTCCCGCCGTCTCTCTCCCCACCGGTTGATATTGCCTTTTCGAATTCATCAATATAAAGAATGCATGGTGCGAATGTTTCAAGAACCTTACACATGTTATGCATATTCTTTTCTGTCTGGCCGACGAGGGAGTTCATAATAGAGCTTATATTGAACGATATCGCAGGATAACCCAATTTATAACCAAGATATTTTGCAAGTAGAGATTTCCCGGACCCGGGAGTACCTATCAATAACCATCCCTTTTCCCTGTGCTGCCCCTCCATGCAGATGAGGTGTCTGTGAATCTCAACATCGTTCATAAGAAAATCGAGACCGTATGGGACGTCATCACCTGTAGGTTTAAGTATGTTCATTCCCAGAGTATTTGCGAGGATTTCTTCCTTTTGTCTATTTAAATGACCCAGAACCCTTTCTTCAAAATTCTCATCAGCCTTGAACTTGTCAATAGCAAGTCGGAGCATCTGCTGTGCACCTGTATAGGTAAGCCCAAGAAGTGCAGATGCCATCTCACTATCTTTGCCATTTATCCCGGCTTTGCTGCGGCTCACCTCCCGTTTAATCATTGGCAGCATTTCTTCCCTTGAAGGGTAATGCTCGATAGTCGTTACAAGATAGGGGGATATCATAGTCGGATATTGAGTACCGAGCGTCTCGATAAATACAAGGAATTTTCTCGTTGATTTGGGGCTTAAGAAGATATTTGGTATAAATCCCCTCACCGTCGGGTGTCCGTCCCTATCATCGAGTCTCAGGGCAAGGTCCCAGAAGAGAAACACTGCAAAGGCATTTCGTGATTTCTCTACAGTCTCCAAAGACCTGTCTATAGTAAGTTCGGATGGTTGTCCCCACTCTGCCTTCTCCCAATGATATTCGGCAAGCCTATCCGGTCTTATAAGATAAAGTGCAGGTTTCTCTTTATTGCAGTTCAATGTGAGCATATCAACTATTTCATGAGTCGTATGCACAATGTCGGGGGTCTCGATCTTCACTGCAATATTTTCGCTATGCTCTCTGACCCTTACAAATAGATCTTTGATATTCACAGGTAACATTTACTATTCCTCCTCTTTAAATACAAGATTGTAGGCTGATTCTGTTTTCATCTCTTCAGGAAGTTTTGCTATTATCCGTACTCCCTTTTCTTCTGTAACAGGCTTCCACAATTTCCGTTCTTCGTATGGGACAAAGAACGCGTAAATCTCTACGTTCTCTGCCTTAAGTTCATCCCATGGAAAGTCAGGCGGAGGTGGAACCGTCTTTTCATCTTTCGGATGATAATCCGGCTTAGACGCCTTCATATCGGTAAACATCATAATTACCTTTCTTTTTGCCTTGCCTTCGCTTAAGAAATACAGGGCACGATTGACTGCATTGGTTAAGTCCGTGAATTGTGTCTGCCCGCTCCTCAGTTCATTCGCTACATCATCGTATGCCCTTTGCAGGTCTCTTGTCTTCCCGTTAAAGACAATCTTTGCTTCGGTATCAATAAGGATAAGACTTACCTTTACGTTTTCATCATTGCCGTACTTAGAGGCGAGATACTGAAATACCTTTTTTACATTATCCAGAGTTTTCTCTACATAGTCCTTATAGCTTATGGAATTATCGAACAGAACCGATACCTGTATCTCCGGTCTTCCCTCATCCTCGGCAAGCATCTCTTTTGCCTTTTGTAGATTCCCCTGCTTGCAGGCACCTGAAAATAACATGATAATAAGTGT
>JACQXD010000175.1 GCA_016208875.1 Nitrospirota bacterium | reverse complement strand
CGATAAGGATAAAGCCTGATATTGCAGAGACCCACAACAACCTTGGGAATGCCCTTTCTGGCAAAGGACTCATAGATGAGGCGATAAAGGAACATAGGGAGGCGATAAGGATAAAGCCTGATTTTGCAGAGGCCCACTACAACCTTGGGACTGCCCTTAAAGACAAGGGCCTCATAGATGAAGTGATAAAGGAATTCAGGGAGGCGATAAGGATTAAGCCTGATTATGCAGAGGCACACAACAACCTTGGGCTTGCCCTTAAAGACAAGGGCCTTATGGATGAAGCGATAAAGGAATGGAGGGAGGCATTGAGGATTAATCCCAATCATGCATTAACCCACTACAACCTTGGGAATGCCCTTAAAGACAAGGGCCTCATGGATGAAGCGATAAAGGAATGGAGGGAGGCATTGAGGATAAAGCCTGATGATGCATTGGCACACAACAACCTTGGGCTTGCCCTTTACAACAAAGGACTTATAGATGAGGCAATAAAATCTTATGAGAACTTTATAAGATATGCACCGCCGCAGTATGCAGGGCATATTGAGAAGGTGAAGGAAGTTATAAGACAGCTAAAAGGGCAGAGGTAAAGAAAGGGGGAATATGGGACTAAGCAAAAGCTTTATTATCCAGAGCGTTAAGAAAAACAACTTCAGGTTAACAGAACATGCTACTATTCAAAGATTAGAACGAAACACTCATGCCGACAAGTCGGTACAAGGAAACATGAAAATGTCATTCCAGTTTGTATTGTTTGTCATTCCAGCTTGTCTGGAATCATTCTTCACGATTCCAAACAAGCTGGAAGGATGCTGGACAAGCCAGCATGACAAAGAGGGGTATTTTAAGAAGAAAATAAAGGAGGTGACCAATGCCTGATAATCTTTCACCCGGTTTAACCCTCACATGGCAGATAGCTGCGAATGAGGCTATCTATGAAACAGTTGTTTGAGCTTGTGTGATACAGAGGATTGAGAAAAAGGGAGAAGATGTAAACATTTAATGCTATAATAAAACCATAAAAAACTTTCTGACCTTTATGGTATCTTTGAAGGGAAAATGGATTTCTCACGGGAAGAGATAAAGAAACAGGAGATTAAGCCAGAAAAAGGGGGGTAAGAAATGACAAGGCTAATTATTGAGACAGATAATAACTGGGCAAAGATGAAAATAAAAGGTGCTATACAGACTGAGGTTAATCTTTTCAAAAGGGTAACAGATAAAATCCAGCATAAGCTGATTAATTTTGAACAAAGGTATGGGAAACTGGACAGAGAATCCCTTTATGGCAAGATTGATGACATGGAACTTATAGAATGGGAAGGCGAAATTGAAACCCTTGAAAAACTACAAAAGAGATTGAAATCCCTTGAGGAAATCACTTTTGAGTATAGATGACTATATCATAAAATTAGAATCTGTTATCAATTCCTTTACAATAGTAGCATCCTACAATCTAAGCATGGATAGAAAAATCTCTGACATTGCCTTCATTTCAGGAAAGATAGAATTTAGAAATGGTTCTATTCTTGACTTCAAAGAATTTGTTGAAAGCACAGAGGATAGAACCGAAAAATACAAATATGCTTATAATTACCGCATATCTTCCAATAACATTTTCAGGTACGATAATGCCCCTGACCCGGCTGCAAAAGGGATAAAAACCTTTCCTCAGCACAAGCACCTGGGAAATGGCACAATTGTTGAATCCCCCATGAGGGAACTACGTGATGTCCTTGAAGAAATAGAAAGAATCTATATTACAGAAACATTTAACTCATGAATGGCTATTAAGGAGTAATAGCAAATGCCTGATGATCTTTCACCCGGATTAACCCTTACATGGCAAATAGCTGCGAATGAGGCAGCTCATGCCCATCACCAATTCATAGAGAAGGAGCATGTCTTCATCGGCTTGTGCAAGGTTAAGGATTCTGAGGAAATCAAGAAATATAAAGCTGACGACACAGCAATTCACGGCGAATGGCTTATAGTAACCAATAACAACCGGAAGAGCTCAGGCGGTATATAAGGGAACTAATGGGTGTGGGCGATTATCAGCATAAAGAGAAAGTGATTCATCGAAGCCCTGAGTGCATAAGGGCATTTCAAAAGGCAGAGGAGATAGCGTTCCAGTTTAAATCAGAGAAAACAGGAATACCACATATTCTGGCTGCTATTCTTGAGGCACCGGGGGAACACATATCAAAAGCCTTTACTGACTTTGGTGTAAAGATGGTCGCTTTGAAGGATGCCCTTAACAATATGCTTAGAAAAAAGATTGTTAATGAATCGCTTGGCCTGGGCAGATACGGATTTCAGGGTTCATGTCCCATGATAAGTAAAAGACCAGAAAAAGGGCTTGATAGAATAGAAGACATTTTAAAAGAAAGGGTTATAGGACAGGATGATGCAATAAAGGAGGTAGCCCGCAGCATCAAGATAGCAAAGGCAGGACTCAAGAGCCGAAAAAGACCTGTGGGAGTCTTCCTGTTTGTTGGCCCTACAGGTGTGGGTAAAACAGAACTCGCAAAAGCTCTTGCAGAGTGCATTTTCGGCTCAGAGGACGGAATGATAAGGATAGACATGTCTGAATATCAGGAAAAACATGAGGTAGCAAAACTCATAGGCTCACCTCCGGGATATGTTGGATATGGTGAAGGAGGGCGTCTCACAAAGGGGCTTGCTGGAAAACCTGAGTCTGTTGTGCTCCTCGATGAGATAGAAAAGGCACATCCTGATATATTTGACCTGTTCCTTCAGGTCTTTGATGAAGGAAAAAGAAGTAATGGCATATCTTGAAAAGGCATTCCGTCCTGAGTTCCTGAATCGGATTGACAAGATAATATTCTTTAAAACTTTAGGGATTAAAGATATTAAAAAGATTGTTAAAAGGCTCCTCGATGATTTAAAGGTAAGGTTGCTTAAAGAATGGGAGATTACATTCAGGTTTGAAGATGAAGCTCTAAATTTACTATGCAAAAAAGGCTATGACCCGATGTATGGTGCCAGGCATATAATCAGAACCTTTGAACAGTTGATAGTGGAACCCTTGTCCGAAAAATTAACTGCTGAAGAAATCCTTTCAGGGGAAAGTATTGCGATTGATGCAAAGGGAGATGAAATTGTCATCAAGGCTAAAACAAGAGAAAAACTTCCGGATGAGTATATATTGACCGAATCAGAGGTATTTAATACACGACGTTCAGAGGCTATTATGGTGGTAGACCTCTGCGGCAGCACCAGGATTTCGAACAAATATGGCAACATATTTTTCACGGATTTGGTTAAGGTCATTGAAGATAAAGTGCAGAAAATATCCCAGGAGCATAAGGCAAGATTTTTAAAAGGCTTAGGGGACGGGTTTCTCGTTACATTTCTTGAACCAGAGCAGGCTGTCCAATCAGCAATTGAGATATTAAAGGTTATACAGAAATATAACAAAGATGTTGAGACCAAAAGGAGAATTGACTTGAGAATAAGCATCAGTTCTGGTGAGGTTGAGATAGACTCAAGGGGAGACCGTAGAGGCGAGAGGGTTAATATGGGTTTCAGGCTCGACAAGGTGAAAGGAAAAGACCTGCATGAAACCGTTGGCGGAATAAAAAAGTCCGAAATGCCTGAAAGAAATCGCATATTGATTACAGAGCATGTCCTTCTTGACCTTGAAGAAAAAGGATTTGTTTTTCGTAAGATAGGATTCTTTGAGTTGGAAGGGATTCTTGGCAGACATAAGATTTATGAAGTGTTGTGGGAGTGATGGATACATTTGGAAAATTTAAAGGCTCGGATATTCTTACAGCCTGGCGTTTGGAGGAATTGTTCGGGCATAAGCCTTCTGAACCACCTGAACCAATCGTACCGCCTAAACCTCTAAGGTATGATTGGTCTGATGAGGCGAGCAAAGAGGCAGAGGAACGCCTGAGGGGAAAAGGCATTAATGTGCACTGGCACTATGGTGATTCTTTTGGAGATGATTTTAAGGTTATAGGGCTTAGGGCTGGTAACATAGGCGTTGTATTCCTTGTTGAATCTACCCGATTTGGTGGAAAGAGACTTTATGCTGCCAAGACCCTTCGGAAGTTTTTAGAGAGTGATTACCTCTCCAAGCCCACTTATGAGCAGAAAGATATAGCAGATGACTTTCTTGAGGAGGCACTTCCATGGCTTGAGATGGGTCAGCATGCAAATATCGTAGCAGTTCATCTTTTGCAAAATATCATCCATCCTGAAACCAAAAGGAATATCCCTTTTGTCTTTTCAGAGTTTATGGGGCATGGGAATCTTTCTGACCATTTAATAAGGAAAAGTAAATTGGATTTTAGGGAAACCATTGTCCTCGGCATTCAACTCTGTGATGGGCTTTTGCATGCTTATGAGCATGGCAATAAATATGGCTTTATTACCCATAGGGATTTGAAGCCCGATAATGTAATGGTTTACAGAGAAAGTATTTTTAAGGTAACTGATTTTAGTGCCGGTGTAATTGGCACTCCGGGTTATATGACACCCGAACAAGTAACGGCAATGTATAGAAAAAGAGGCATAAATCTTACTGATAAAGAGTTGCCCATAGACCATCGAGCAGACCAGTTTACTATAGGTCTTATCATGCATGATGCCTTTAAAGGGGGGAATCCACAAAATGAGCAGAAAAAGAGAATGGATTACATTGACTCTGATCCAGAAAGGTTTGTAAGGGAGGGGTTTAAAGGGGTTTTGTCGGATGACCTTCCGGTTCTCATAAGAGATATTATCAACCGTTGCCTTCAGCCAGAGATAAAAGACAGATATGCGAATCTTTCCATTCTAAAAAATGAACTGCTTAATGCATACGGAGATGATTATCGTTCGCCTGAGGTTGAACCTGACGACTCAGCAGAGTGGTGGTTTAATAGGGGGATGGCGTTTTATAACATAGGCCGTTATGCCTCAGGAGAACTACCTTTTAAAAACTCACTTAAAAGGTTGGAAAACATCACAGGCACTGAGATATCACAGGCCACATGCCTTCTGAATCTGGGGAGTGTCTATATTAGTATCGGGCAATTTGAAAAGGCAGAGAAACATTATAAAGATGCCCTTAAGATGTTTAAGGCAATCACAGGCACTGAGATAGACCAGGCCACATGCCTTATGAATCTGGGGATTGTCTATGTGAATACCGGGCAATTTGAAAAGGCAGAGAAATATTATAAAGATGCCCTTAAGATGTTTAAGGCAATCCCTGGCACTGAGATATCACAGGCCAGATGCCTTATGAACTTGGGGTTTTTGTATAGTAAGGTGCAGGAATTTAATAAAGCTCGACAGGCATTAGATGAATCCCTTAAAATCTGCAATCAATACCCCCTCGGCACAGAGGGAATCAAAAAAGCGTGTCTTAAGATGCTCGGACAACTTCAAAAAACAGTTGAACAACAAAATGTTGACATTCCCGCTCCTCACCACGCTGCTGGTCCTGAACATGCAGCCCATCTCAACATCCAATACCATCAGGAACTATCCCAATGGAAGTCGCTTCCGTGGTGGAAACGGCTCAAGACAAAGAAACCCGATCCGCCGGGATGAGCTTGAAGATGCTTTCTATACACAGCGTCATGAATTATTGCGTATGCTATGTTATTGTCTCGAAAATGCCCTCTATGCTGTCATGCCGGCTTGTCCGGCATCTTTCCGAAAAAGGACTCCGAACAAGTCGGAGTGACAAACCTTCCATTTTCATGCCCCTTTATGCCGATGTATCGGCATGACAGTAGGAACTGGATTCCCGCTTATTCCGAACGCTTTCGGGACGGGAATGACGGAAATCTAATAACGACCCAAGGGCGGAGAAAGGGCATTGAAAGCCTTGAATCTGGTAACAAAGAAAAAGCCATAAAATGCTTCGAAAAGGCAATCTCAATTGACCCGGACTGGCAGGAGCCGGGGGAAAATCTGAAGAAGTGTAATACCTGAGAAAATCTTAGATAATGAAGATTCTCAAGGAAAAGTATATAATTACAATATGCTGAACACAATATTAAATACATTAAATCTTACAAAATCCGAAAGAGATGCTCTGGATGAATTTCTATTAGGACTAAGAACAGATTGGCCTCTTGCAAAATTTAAACTGTTCGGGTCAAAGATTAAGGGAATTGCAGATGCAGAGTCTGACTTAGACCTTTTAGTGCTGCTTCCCCATCGTGTAACAGAAGAAATAAGACAGAAGATAGTTCATAGGGCTTTTGATGTAAACCTTACCTATGGGAGCAACATAAGTGTGCTTATAGTTTCAGAAGAAGAATGGGAAAATTCTCCTCTCTCAATACTTCCCGTCCATGCCATCATTGAGGAAGAGGGAATCCCCTTATGAATGAACAAGAGAATCTTAAAGAAATTATTCGTTATTGGTTAGAGAAGGCTTACGAATCTCTTGAGGCAGCCGAAGATGAAATGGAGGCAGGCCGTCTATCTTTCTCGGTAAACCGAATTTATTATGCTTGTTTTTATACAGTCAGTGCAGTTTTACTTCAGGAGAAACTTCGATTTAAAAAACATTCTGGAGTGAGAGCGGCTTTTCATCAACATCTTGTGAAATCAGGATTGATAAGCCGAGAGCATGGACAATTGTATGATGAACTTTTTGAGGCTCGCCAGAGGGGTGATTATATCGAGCTTGTCAGCTTTGAAGAAAACCGAGTAAAAGACTGGCTACAACGGGCGAGAGAATTCATAGAAACAATTAAGTTACTGATTAAAAACGAATGAGTCGTAACAGCTTACTTTAACTCGAAAATTTCAATTGACCCTGACTGGCAGGAGCCGGGGGAGAATATGGAGAGGCGTAAGTAAAATGCAGAAATGTAAAAATGGATGTGAACACATAGAAAATTGAATAGCTTACCCTTTTATCTGCTTTCGTCCCTTTTGTGCCTTCACATTGCCGGGGTCGAATCTCAGTGCCTTCTCGAACTGGCCTGCCGCTTTTTTATTGAGCCCCGACTTAAGATATAAAAGGCCAAGATTTGCATAATGCTCTCCATTCATAGGCTCGAGTTTTATTGTTTCAAGCAGCGCATCCTCCGCCTCTTTTAATCTGTTGGGAATCTTCGATAGGGCTAATGAGAGGTAACTCCAGTATTGTGCCTTATCTCTATTTATCTTTATAGCTCCCTTGAAAGAATCGGCAGCGGCCTGAAGGTTGCCTTTTTTGAATTCCTCTACGCCCTTCTTGAACTGTTCTTCATCGTCAGGTTTTTTGATCTCCTTTTCCGCGGGTTTTCTCAAAGAATTGAAATATTCCTTTCTCTTTTGTTCGTCTTTTAGCGCACTGTACGCTATTGTTACGGCATCGAAGATTGTAGTAAGTTTATCCTTCATCGCGGTATCCGATGTAGCGAAAACCCTGTCAGGATGAAATTCTCGTGCGAGCCTGTAGTAATTTTTTTTGATGGTTTCTATGTCAGAGCCTTCATCTATTTCAAGAATCTCGTGTATTTTTGTATTATTAGCTATCTTGGGATAAAGATCGTTCACCCGTTTTATAAAGGCATCTTCTTCTTCTGCAAACGGATGCAGTACGTCTTCAAGAGATACGGTTTCCGTTTCCGGTATTTCTTCAGGTATGGGTTCTTTTTCTTCGAGGATGCCGATAGACCATAGCACATAGATGGTTTTCATCGCCTCAAACGAATTCATCCATGAGCTGTCAATTATCTCCTTGATAGGTTTTTTCCCGTCTATTATAGTGAGCATCTTTCTGTCCTGTGCGCCAAGCTCTACGTTCTGAAAAAGGCTTATCGGATCATCCGAAAGTTTTAAGACAACCCCTGTATCCGGGAGTTCCTTTCTGATCCTTGTCCAATTATCTATTCTCTTGACCCCTTCGTAAATAAGATTCCCCATACTCATCTTAAGCGTTATGACTTCATCTGTAGGTACGTCGCCTTCTATAAATTCCCATCCCCCCTCCTCGAGCTGAAAGAGACTATATATTATCTCCCTCACTTGATATTTAACGCCCCAGAAAAGATCCTTCGGGGTCAGGTAGCCGAGTTCAACAAGTATTGCTCCCTGACGCTTTTTTGTCACCTTAAGTATCTCTACGGATTTGTCATACTGCTCCACCGTAATCTTTCCTGCCTTAAGCAGCATCTCGCCGAGCCTATCATCCTCGTAAGTGGACGATGCAAATACGGCATCCCCTTTTACAAGGAATACTTTTTTTATGAAATTCGGTGTGCTTACCGACAGTGTTCCCGTTGAGCGTTTCCTGTTGAGATGTACCAATATCTTCGGAAGATTATAGCCCTTGAGATTACCTGTTAGCGGAATATCGGTTCTTTCCATCAATAATATCTCTTTACCTCAAATCTGAATATCTTTATGTCGTTATCGTAAATATCAATGCCTGCCTTCATCTTTGTAATCCTTATCTGTTCCTCTACCGTATTTACACCGTCGAGGTCGGGCAGGAGAAGTCCTTTCCTCTGTCCTTTAGAGATTATTATCCCATACTTTTTAGGGTCGAGGTCTTTTATGTCTTTTACCTCTTCCGGGGGAGATAGGACGTCAACGGAATATTCCAGATCGGTTAGCTCATCGGGTTGTATCCGATAAAATCTGGGATCCTGAGTCGCAGCACATACGGCATTTTTTATGATCTCCGTAGAAACGTTTTCACAGGCGGGTATAAATGTTCCTATGCAACCTCTTAACTCTCCATTTTTCTTTATACATACAAAAACACCTGCCTTCTCGTTCATCTCAGGGGGTACCTCGACGGGAGGAGCTATTGCGCATCCGTTTTTAACATAGGTCTCGATAGCCTCCTTTGCAAGCCCTACCAGAGGATGCATATTATTTCTCCCTCGATATGGCATATTCGGCCATACCGAACATATATTCTTTTTCGGTAGAGCCGGGGAATATGGAAAGTTCGGCCTTTGCCTTATCAACAAGGTCATGTGCCTTTTTGAGTGATTCCTCTAAGACATTATATTTTTTGAACATCGTCAATACCCTCCGAAGGCCCTTTTCGGAAAAATTATCTATGATCCGGTTTATCTCCTCTTTTTCGGTATCCGAGGCATTTTTAAAGAGATAAATGAGAGGCAAGGTGATCTTGCCTTCTTCTATATCCTTGCCGAGTCTCTTTCCGAGTTCGCTTTCGTCCGCCATATAATCCAGTATGTCATCCGCCAGCTGAAAGGCAGTACCCGACATGAGGCCGTATTTCGCAAGGCTCTCCTCCTCAATGCGTGACCTCTGCCCCAATATAGCGCCAATCCTGCATGCAGCCGATATAAGTATGCCGGTTTTGGACGATATTATCTTTATGTATTCGTCCTCGGTAATACTGATATCGGCAGTCTTCTGAAGCTGTAATATCTCTCCTTCCGTCATGCTCGTCGTAGCCTCGGAGAGAGACTCCATTATCCGTTGACTCCCGAAAGACACAGCAACCTTAAGGGCATTTGAATAAAGATAATCTCCGACCAGAATTACGATCTGATTTCCCCATACGGAATGTGCAGCAGCCTTTCCTCTCCTTATCTTGGCACCGTCTACCACATCGTCGTGAAGAAGCGATGCCATATGAATAAGCTCTATAATACCGGCAAGCATAATATGATCGCTGCCTGTATATCTCGAAAGCCTTGCGCTCGTAAGTAAAAAGAGGGGTCTCAACCTTTTACCCCCACTTTCAAGAAGGTATTTGCCGACCAATGGTATGAGAGGCGCACTGCTGTTAAACAGTTCTCTTAACCTGTCTTCGACAAGGCGGAGTTCGGTTTCATAAACATCGAAGACCTTTTTGATATCTAATATCTGATCGTTGATCATGTCCTTATTCAAAAAAAGTGTCAGTGATTAGTGCCGATTCACCGATTTAATTTCAAAGTGTAAAATTATCAATTATCATTTCACATTTAAGCTGCTAATTTTGCATTGATAAATTTGCAATTATCCCTATTCACCTATCTTAATCCGATACTCATCAAGATTAACATCTTTCTTTATTAATTTTCTAATATCCTTTGGTTTGAATGCACCCTTTTCGGTAATGATTGCAGTAATATTTTTTGCCGGCGTGACATCGAATGCCATGTTTATCACCTTTACGTTCTCAGGTGCTATCCGGCAGGTTCCGAATATATGTGTTACCTCTTCGGCATTCCTCTCTTCGATCGGGATCTTATCTCCGGTCGGGATAGAAAAGTCAATACTGCTCAATGGTGCTGCAACATAAAAAGGTATCTTGTGTTCTTTGCATAATACCGAGACCGAATATGTCCCTATCTTGTTTGCTACGTCTCCGTTTTTGACCGTTCTATCGGTGCCGACAATAGCAAGGTTTATCCTGCCTTTTTTCATAAGTGCTCCGGCAGAGTTATCCGTAATAAGCGTAACCGGGACCCCTGCCTCCATGAGTTCCCATGCCGTTAGCCTTGCTCCTTGCAATACCGGCCTCGTCTCATCAGCTATGACCTGAATTTTTTTACCCTGTTCGATTGCAACGAATATCGGTGCCGTTGCCGTACCGTATCCTCCCGTTGCGAGGCTGCCTGCATTACAGTGGGTGAGTACGGTATCTCCGTCCTTTATAAACTGAGCTCCCCATTTCCCTATTGCTTTATTGACCTCTATATCCTCTTTATGTATCTTCTGTGCCTCTTCGATCAAGAGTTCTTTTAGTCTCGATACGGATTCATCCTTGTTTGCCTTTAATAACTTTTTTACTCTCTCGACAGCCCACTTTATATTCACGGCAGTCGGTCTTGTAGAAAGTAAGGTATTGAATATTTGATCGAGACCAGCTATGAATTCCTTGAAGTTCTTTGCGGTAATGTCCTGAGCACCGAGTGCTATTCCCATTGCGGCTGCGATCCCGATTGCGGGTGCTCCCCTTATCCAGAGTTTTTTTATCCCCTCTGCAACGATATTATAATCCGTGCATTCAATAAAAATTACCTCAACCGGAAGCCTGCTCTGGTCGAGCATTATGACCTTCCCGTCTTTCCATTCAATAGCGTTTACCATCATATCTCCTTATTTATTGATTAAATTTTCAATACCCCACAGTCTCTGCTGTGGGGTGTCCTTATATTCCCCCTTTGGCAAAGGGGGATGAAGGGGGATTTTTGAATAAATAAATTTTCAATAAATCTCCCCTAACCCCTCTTTGCCAAAGAGGG